>DASVBQ010000271.1:0-15754 GCA_036375795.1 Actinomycetes bacterium | reverse complement strand
GACACCGGAGGTGACCCGACCGCGTTCCTGAAGAAGCACATCCTGAACGTCGTCGTCGGCCTGGTGCTCGGCGTGCTCGCTTCGGTGTTCGACTACCGGATGCTGCGGGCGTACGCCCCGGTGCTGTACGTGCTCTCCCTGCTCGGCCTGCTCGCCGTGCTCTCTCCCCTCGGGTCAACCATCAACGGCTCGCACTCGTGGATCGTGCTGCCCGCCGGCTTCTCCATCCAGCCGTCCGAGCTGGCCAAGGTCGCCCTGGTGGTCGGTATGTCGATGCTGCTCGCGGAGAAGCGCGACGCGGAGGACGAGCCCCGTGACGTCGACGTCGTCCTGGCGCTGGCCTTCGCGGCCGTCCCGCTCGCGCTCGTCATGCTTCAGCCGGACCTCGGCACGGCCCTGGTCATCTGCGCGCTGGTGCTGGGTCTCGTTGCCGTCTCGGGTGCGCCGATCCGGTGGGTGGTCGGCCTGGTGCTCGGCGCGGTCGTCGTCGCGTTCGTCGCGATCCAGACCGGCATGCTCAAGGACTACCAGGTCGACCGGTTCCGGGCGTTCTACGACCCGACGGCCGACCCGAAGGGCGCCGGCTACAACGTGCGGCAGGCTCAGATCGCGGTCGGCTCGGGTGGTGTCGACGGCCAGGGGCTCTTCCACGGCGCACAGACGCAGGGGCAGTTCGTGCCTGCCCAGCAGACCGACTTCATCTTCACCGTGGCGGGCGAGGAGCTCGGGTTCGTCGGCGCGGCGCTGATCGTGGCGCTGCTGGGCCTGGTGCTGTGGCGGACGGGTCGCATCGCGATGCAGGCCGAGGACCTGTTCGGCCGGCTGGTCGCGACCGGGATCCTCTGCTGGTTCGCCTTCCAGTCCTTCGAGAACATCGGGATGACCCTGGGCATCATGCCGGTCACCGGCGTACCGCTGCCCTTCGTCTCCTACGGCGGGTCGTCGATGTTCGCCAACCTCGTGGCCGTCGGGCTGCTGCAGAACGTCCACATGCGCCGCTACACCTGAGCCGCCCCCGGTCTTCGGGCTCGGGCGTGCCCCCTGACGGGGTTACCCTGGGACGTCTCCCACCCCTTCGGAAGTAGGTCTGCCGCCATGCCTGTCGAGTCGCTGTTCCCGCGACTGGAGCCGCTGCTGCCGCAGGTGCAGAAGCCGATCCAGTACGTCGGGGGAGAGCTGAACTCCACGGTCAAGGACTGGGACGCCTGCGACGTCCGCTGGGCCCTGATGTACCCGGACGCCTACGAGGTCGGCGTGCCGAACCAGGGCGTGATGATCCTCTACGAGGTGCTCAACGAGCAGGAGGGGATCCTCGCCGAGCGCGCGTACGCCGTCTGGCCGGACATGGAGGCCCGGATGCGCGAGCACGGCCTGCCCGCGTTCACGGTCGACGCGCACCGGCCGGTCGGCGCCTTCGACCTGCTCGGCGTGTCCTTTGCCACCGAGCTCGGCTACACCAACCTGTTGCAGACCCTCGACCTGGCCGGGATCCCGCGGCACGCGGCCGACCGGACCGAGGGGGACCCGGTCGTGGTCGCCGGTGGGCACTCGGCGTTCAACCCGGAGCCGATCGCGGACTTCGTGGACGCCGCGGTGCTCGGCGACGGCGAGCAGGCAGTGCTCGACATCAGCGCGGTGGTCCGCGGCTGGAAGGCGGAAGGCCGCCCGGGCGGTCGGCGGGAGCTGCTGCTGCGGCTGGCCCGCTCCGGCGGCGTGTACGTCCCGTCGCTGTACGACGTCGAGTACCTCCCCGACGGGCGTATCAAGCGGGTCGCGCCCAACACGCCGGGCGTGCCGTGGCGGGTCGGCAAGCACACGGTCATGGACCTCGACGAGTGGCCGTACCCGAAGAAGCCGCTGGTGCCGCTCGCCGAGTCGGTCCACGAGCGCGCCTCGGTCGAGATCTTCCGGGGCTGCACCCGGGGCTGCCGCTTCTGCCAGGCCGGAATGATCACGCGGCCGGTGCGGGAGCGCTCGATCACCGGGGTCGGCGAGATGGTCGAGAAGAGCCTCGCCGCGACCGGCTTCGAGGAGGTCGGGCTGCTCTCGCTCTCCAGCGCGGACCACAGTGAGATCGCCGGCATGACCAAGGGGCTCGCAGACCGCTACGAAGGCACGCAGACCTCGCTGTCCTTGCCGTCGACGCGCGTCGACGCGCTCAACATCGACCTGGCGAACGAGCTCACGCGCAACGGACGGCGTACCGGCCTGACCTTCGCGCCCGAGGGCGGCAGCGAGCGGATCCGCAAGGTGATCAACAAGATGGTCACCGAGGACGACCTGATCCGCACCGTCACGGCCGCATACTCGGCCGGCTGGCGGCAGGTGAAGCTCTACTTCATGTGCGGACTCCCGACCGAGACCGACGAGGACGTGCTGCAGATCGCCGACCTGGCGAAGCGGGTCATCGCGACCGGCCGCGAGGTGACCGGCTCCCGCGACATCCGGTGCACGGTGTCGATCGGCGGCTTCGTGCCCAAGCCGCACACGCCGTTCCAGTGGGTCGGCCAGCTCGGCCACGAGGAGACAGACGCCCGGCTGGCCAAGCTGCGCGAGGCGGTGCGGTCCGACAAGCAGTTCGCTCGCGCCATCGGGTTCCGCTACCACGACGGGAAGCCCGGCATCGTCGAGGGGCTGCTGTCCCGCGGTGACCGCCGCGTCGGCAGGGTCATCGAGGCGGTGTACGAGGACGGCGGACGCTTCGACGGCTGGAGCGAGCACTTCTCCTTCGACCGATGGATGGCCTGCGCCGACAAGGCGCTGGCCGGGGAGCCGGTCGACGTCGACTGGTACACCACCCGGGACCGCGAGTACAACGAGGTCCTCCCGTGGGACCACCTCGACTCGGGGCTGGACCGGGACTGGCTCTGGGAGGACTGGCAGGACGCGCTCTGCGGCACCGAGGTCGAGGACTGCCGGTGGACCCCGTGCTTCGACTGCGGCGTGTGCCCCCAGATGGGCACCGAGATCCAGGTCGGTCCCACCGGCAAGAGCCTGCTGCCGCTGACGGTCCTCAACTCCGGTCGCGGCCAGGTGCTCGCCGGGACTCGCTCAGAGTGAGCGTCACGGTCGAGTCCCTGCACGAGCGGGGCCGCACCGCCCTGCTCGACGGACGCGAACGACTCGACGTGCCCCCGGACGACGGCTCCCGCCGCTGGGGACTCTCGGTCCTCGTCCGGCCGCAGCAGGAGCTCGCTGACCGGTTGGACCAGGTGACGGGCGAGCTCGTGGCACTGGCCGGTCCCGGCCAGTGGGCGACCGGGGCCTTCGGGACCGCGCATCTGACCCTCTACTCGCTGGAGCCGCATCGGCCTGGGCTCACGCTGGCCGACCCGGCGGCCGGCCGCTACGCCGAGGCCATGGCCCGCGCGGCCGCGGCGACGCCCCCGGCGACGTTCGCGGTCACCGGGCTGGGGCTCACGCCCGGCGGGGTGATCGCCGCGTGCCGGCCACTGGACGGCGGCGCCCGGGCGCTGCGCCCGGAGCTGACCGCTGCGCTCGGAGGGGACGCCTTCGAGGCCGCGTACCGCGGGGACCAATGGTGGGTGTCGCTCCTGCACCTGGCCGCGCCCGTCGCGCACGCCGCGGAGCTGGTCGCGTTCGTCGAGGCCCGCCGCGAGGTGCCGCTCGGGACACTGGATGCGCGACGGCTGGAGCTCGTGCGCTACCAGCACACCGAGGACCCGGCCGGTCACCGCATGGTGCCCGTCACCCTGGCGGAGGCCGATCTCACGGGGGTACGAGGAGCCGCTGATGGCGCGCAAGCCTGAGGGTCCGCCGCCGCCGCCCGCGGTGCAGCGGCTGCGGGTCCACTACGCGAAGCGTGGACGGTTGCGGTTCTCCAGCCACCGCGACTTCCAGCGTGCCTTCGAGCGCGCGCTGCGCCGGGCGGCCGTCCCGATGGCGTACTCCGCGGGCTTCTCGCCGCACCCGCGGGTCAGCTACGCCGGGGCCGCCCCCACGGGGGTCGCCAGCGAGGCGGAGTACCTCGAGATCGCGGTCGCCGAGCGCTGCGACCCGCAGCGGCTGCGCGAGGCGCTCGACCGCTCGCTGCCGCCGGACCTGGACGTCCTCGAGGTCGTCGAGGTGCCCCCGGCGCCGGAGAACGCGAAGGCGCCCAGCCTGGCCGACCGACTCGAGGCGTCGGTCTGGGAAGTCGAGCTGAAGGGCGTCGCAGCAGCCGCCGCCGAGGCCGCGGTCCGGGCCTTCCTCGACGCCGAGCAGGTCGAGGTGTCGCGGATGACGAAGAACGGGCTGCGGACCTTCGACGCGCGGGCGGCCGTGGTGGCGCTCTCGACCGGTCAGCGTGCCGCGACGGATAGCGGGTCGCCGTGTGCGATACTTCGAGTGGTCGTACGCCACGTGACACCGGCTGTTCGACCCGACGACGTCCTCGCCGGACTCCGTCTGATCGGCGACCTGACGCCGCGCACGACCCCCGCGGTCGTGCGGCTGGCGCAGGGGCCCCTCGACGAGTCCGCCGGCACGGTGTCCGACCCACTGGCACCGGACCGGGACGCAGTCGGCGGCTGACCGCCGCCGCGCACCGCAGGAAACCCTCCGCGGCGCGCGAGGTGGCCACCGCACCTCCAGACTTCTTCGGATGCCGTCCCCGGACGGCACGACACGACAGCACCCGTGCGGCGCTGTGCGGGAACCACCGGTCCCACGACCGACCCGGCCCACCAGCGCCCGGGAGCATGACGGGAGACCACCCGGATGCTCGACACCGAGCCCACAGAGAACGACCCGACCGCCTCCGACGCCCCGGAGACCAGCCCCACCGCCTCCGCGCCGCGCCGCCGGCGCGCCGCCAGCCGTCCCGCTGGTCCGCCGAGCCACGATGCCGCCGAGGCGGCCCCGGGCCCCGAGCCGCCGGCTGAGCCCGCGCCGGCCAAGAAGGCGACCCGCAAGCGCACGAGCAAGAAGGCCGCCGCTGCGGAGGCTGCGGCCGAGGCGGGTGCGATCCCTGACCTCGAGGTCGGCGAGGTGGCCGCTGCGGCGCCCGCCAAGAAGGCCACCCGCAAGCGCACGAGCAAGAAGGCGGCCGCGCCGGAGGCGGCGTCAGCGGAGGCCACGCCGGAGGCAGCGACGGCCCCGGCCGAGGCCGGTACCGGCGAGACGCCCACCGCGGCCGAGGCCCCCGCTCTCGCGTTCGGGGCCCCGGGCGTGCTCTTCCAGCCGCCGCAGCCCACGGCGGCGCCCACCCGCCGCCGGGCCGCTGCCAAGGCGGCGGCTCCCGAGGAGCCACTCGAGGAGGAGAGCGCCGACACCGAGGCCGGCCGGGCCGACGAGGAGGGTGCCGGGGGCGGCCGTCGTCGCCGGCGTGGTGGCCGCGGGCGTCGGGGCCGGGGCCGCGGCGCCGACGAGGCCGCCGAGACTGCCGAGACCGCCGAGACCGCCGAGGGTCAGGCCGAGACGAGCCAGGAGACTGCCGAGGAGGCGGTCGAGGTGCCGGAGGGCGAGGAGCTCGCCGAGGGCACCACCCGCCGCCGTCGCCGCCGTCGCCGCCGTGGCGGCGAGGGGGAGACCGAGGAGGTCTCCGACGAGTCGGTGATCGTCGTCACCCGGGTGCGCGAGCCGCGCAAGCGCAGCCGTGCCGACCGGTCCGACGAGGAAGACGGCGTCAAGTCCGTCAAGGGCTCGACCCGGCTGGAGGCCAAGAAGCAGCGTCGTCGAGAGGGTCGCGAGGCCGGCCGACGGCGTCCGTCGATCATCACCGAGGCCGAGTTCCTGGCCCGCCGGGAGTCGGTGGACCGCGTGATGGTCGTGCGTCAGAAGGGCGAGCGGACCCAGATCGCGGTCCTCGAGGACGGTGTGCTCGTCGAGCACTACGTCAGCACGGCGTCGAGCTCCGGGCTCGTCGGCAACGTCTACCTCGGCAAGGTGCAGAACGTCCTGCCGTCGATGGAGGCGGCGTTCGTCGACATCGGCAAGGGCCGCAACGCGGTGCTGTACGCGGGCGAGGTC
Source organism: Actinomycetes bacterium (assembly GCA_036375795.1). Lineage (GTDB taxonomy): Bacteria > Actinomycetota > Actinomycetes > JACCUZ01 > JACCUZ01 > DASVBQ01. The sequence goes on along the minus strand of DASVBQ010000271.1, from coordinate 9,784 downwards.
AACTGGGACGCGGCCGGGCTCGACGGCCAGCCGCGCCGCATCGAGCTGGCGCTGAAGTCCGGTGACCCGGTCCTGGTGCAGGTCACCAAGGACCCGATCGGGCACAAGGGGGCCCGGCTCACCAGCCAGGTCTCGCTGGCCGGGCGATACCTCGTCCTGGTGCCCGGCGGGTCGATGACCGGCATCAGCCGCAAGCTGCCCGACACCGAGCGCTCCCGGCTCAAGGCGATCCTGAAGAAGGTCGTGCCCGAGGGTGCGGGCGTGATCGTGCGGACCGCGGCCGAGGGTGCCAGCGAGGAGGAGCTCGCGCGGGACGTGGCCCGGCTGACCGCCCAGTGGGAGGACATCGAGAAGAAGTCCGCGAAGGGCACCTCGGCGCCGACCCTGCTGTACGGCGAGCCGGACATGACCATCCGCGTCGTCCGGGACATCTTCAACGAGGACTTCTCCTCGCTGGTGGTCTCGGGTGACGACGCCTGGGACATGCTCGAGCCGTACGTCTCGCACGTCGCCCCCGACCTGCGGGACCGACTGTCCCGGTGGACCGACGAGCAGGACGTCTTCCCGGCCCACCGGGTCGACGAGCAGCTGGCCAAGGCGCTGGACCGCAAGGTGTGGCTGCCCAGCGGCGGCTACCTGATCATCGACCGCACCGAGGCCATGGTCGTGGTGGACGTCAACACCGGGAAGTTCACCGGGCAGGGCGGCAACCTCGAGGAGACCGTCACCAAGAACAACCTGGAGGCGGCCGAGGAGATCGTCCGACAGCTCCGGCTGCGCGACCTCGGCGGCATCATCGTCATCGACTTCATCGACATGGTTCTCGAGAGCAACCGCGACCTGGTCCTGCGCCGCCTGATGGAGTGCCTGGGCCGCGACCGGACGAAGCACCAGGTGGCCGAGGTCACCTCGCTCGGCCTGGTCCAGATGACCCGCAAGCGCGTCGGGCAGGGGCTGCACGAGGCCTTCTCGGAGACCTGCGAGGTCTGCAACGGCCGCGGCTACCACATCCGCACCGAGCCGGTGGAGAGCCGTGGCGGCAGCGGGAACGGATCGGGCGACCGCCGCGGCTCCCGCGCCGCCGCCAAGCCGTCGAAGGGGGCCAAGAAGGCCGCCAAGGCGGCGGAGCCGACCCCCGACGGCCTGCCGGACGGCGGCGGGGCGGCCGAGGTGACGACCCCGGACGGGCCCCGGGAGACCTCGCCGGTGGCGGTCGAGGACCCGGTCGAGGCGGCGTCCTCCGGCGCGGACCGGACCGGACCGGCCCCGGCCGCCGGCGACGAGCCACCGCCCAAGCGGAAGCGGCGCAGGGCAGTGAGCCCGGTGACCACGGTGTGACCGAGGCCGGTTTGACCCGGCACCCGCCGCGTTCGTACCCTTGACCGTCCAACCGATAGGCGCGTCGTGCGCCGTCACCCTCGCGCGTCCGTGCTCGGGCAGCGACGAGGGCCTCTCACGCGAGTGCAGAAAGCGAGTCGGAGTCCCCGATGGTGTACGCGATCGTCCGAGCTGGTGGGCGCCAGGAGAAGGTCGCCGTCGGCGACGTCCTCGAGATCGACCGGCTCCAGGCCGAGCCGGGCGAGACCGTCGAGCTGCCGGTTCTGCTGCTGGTCGACGGCGCCGACGTGACCAGCGACAAGTCCGCGCTCGCGAAGGCCACGGTGACCGTCGAGGTCGTGGCGGGCACCAAGGGCCCCAAGATCGACATCCTCAAGTACAAGAACAAGACCGGCTACCGCAAGCGGCAGGGTCATCGCCAGAAGCTCACGCAGGTCAAGGTGACCGGCATCGAGACCGGCGCGAAGTCCACGTAGCCCGGATACCCTCCCGCAGCACCCGGCAAGCAGTCGAAAGGTAGAGCACGATGGCTCACAAGAAGGGCGCCTCGTCCACCCGCAACGGGCGCGACTCCAACGCGCAGCGGCTCGGCGTGAAGCGCTTCGGCGGACAGGCCGTGAACGCGGGCGAGATCATCGTGCGCCAGCGCGGCACCCACTTCCACCCCGGCCTGAACGTGGGCCGGGGCGGTGACGACACGCTGTTCGCCCTCGTGGCCGGTGCGGTCGAGTTCGGCAGCCGCCGTGGCCGCCGGGTCGTCAACATCGTGCCCGCCGAGGCCAGCAGCTGACAGCGCGGCGGCGGGACGGCCGCCGCGACCCACGGGATGGGGATCATGGTCTCGACCATGATCCCCATTTCTGCATGATCGACGAGATGGCCATGGGCACCCGACGACGGGCAGGTACGACGTGACGACCTTCGTGGACCGCGTGGTGCTGCACGTCGCGGCCGGTGACGGCGGCAACGGCTGCACGTCGATCCATCGCGAGAAGTTCAAGCCGCTCGGTGGCCCGGACGGGGGGAACGGCGGTCGGGGCGGAGACGTGCTGCTGCGTGTCGACCCGAGCACCACGACGCTGCTCGACTATCACCACTCGCCGCACCGTCGCGCGTCCAGCGGCCGGCCCGGACAGGGCGGGAACCGCAGCGGTGCGGACGGGCAGGACATGGTGCTGGCCGTGCCGAACGGCACCGTCGTGCGCACCCTGGACGGCGAGGTCCTGGCCGACCTGGTCGGCGCGGGCACGACGTACGTCGCCGCCCAGGGCGGTCGCGGCGGGCTCGGCAACGCCGCGCTGGCCTCGGCCCGGCGCAAGGCCCCGGGATTCGCGCTGCTCGGCGAGCCGGGCGAGTCCGGCGACCTCGTGCTCGAGCTCAAGACCGTCGCAGACGTCGCGCTCGTCGGGTTCCCGAGCGCGGGGAAGTCCAGCCTGGTCGCCGCGCTGTCCGCGGCGCGGCCGAAGATCGCGGACTACCCGTTCACCACGCTGGTGCCCAACCTCGGCGTGGTCGAGGCAGGAGACGTGCGCTTCACGGTGGCCGACGTTCCCGGCCTCATCCCTGGCGCCAGCGAGGGCAAGGGCCTCGGCCTGGAGTTCCTGCGGCACGTGGAGCGCTGCAGCGCCTTGGTGCACGTCATCGACGCCGCCACGATCGAGCCGGGTCGCGACCCGCTCACCGACCTCGACGTGATCGAGGCGGAGCTCGCTGCGTACGGCGGGCTCGAGGACCGCCCTCGGATCGTGGCGCTCAACAAGGTCGACGTGCCGGACGCCCGCGAGCTCGCCGACATGGTCACCGAGGACCTGAGGGCACGTGGGCTGCGCGTGTTCCCCGTCAGCGCGGCCACCCGCGAGGGCCTCCGCGAGCTGGCGTTCGCCATGGCCGACCTCGTCAGCCAGGCGCGCGCAGCGGCGCCGCCGCTCGAGGCGACCCGCATCGTGCTCCGGCCGCGGGCGGTCGACGAGACCGACTTCGAGGTCGTGAAGGACGGCGACCGCTACGTCGTCCGCGGGCAGAAGCCGAGCCGCTGGGTGCGCCAGACCGACTTCTCCAACGACGAGGCGGTGGGCTACCTGGCCGACCGGTTGGCCCGGCTCGGCGTCGAGGACGCCCTGCTCGAGGCCGGGGCGGAGGCCGGCGACGAGGTCGTCATCGGCGAGGGGGAGCAGGCGGTCGTGTTCGACTGGGAGCCCACCCTCACGGCGGGTGCGGAGCTGCTGCACGGCCGGCGCGGTACCGACCTGCGTCTCGACGGGCGCTGACCGTGTCCGGTCGGCGTGCCGGGACCCGGGTGGTCGTCAAGGTCGGGTCGTCCTCCCTGACGACCGCTGCGGGGGAGCTCGACGGCGCGCGCCTGGACGCCCTGGTCGACGAGCTGGCCGCCGCTCGGCGGGACGGATGCGAGGTCGTCCTGGTGTCCTCGGGCGCCATCGCCTCCGGTCTCGGGCCGCTCGGCTTCCGCCGCCGGCCACGGGACCTGGCGACCCAGCAGGCGGCCGCGAGCGTGGGCCAGGGCCGTCTGGTGCACCGCTACACCGAGTCGTACGCGCGGCACGGATGCACCGTCGGCCAGGTGCTGCTCACCGCGGACGACGTCGTGCGCCGGGGGCACTACCGCAACGCGCAGCGGACGCTGTACCGCCTCCTGGAGCTCGGCGCCGTCCCGATCGTCAACGAGAACGACACCGTGGCGACCGAGGAGATCCGGTTCGGTGACAACGACCGCCTCGCGGCCCTCGTGGCGCACCTCGTCCACGCCGACCGGCTCGTCCTGCTCTCCGACGTGGACGGCATCTACGAGGGCGACCCACGACGTTCGACCTCGCGGATGATCCGCGAGGTGCGGGGCGCCGAGGACCTGGCGAGCGTGCGCCTCGGCCGGGCCGGGTCAGGGCTGGGCACCGGGGGAATGGCCAGCAAGGTGGAGGCGGCCCGGATCGCCGCGGCGGCCGGCATCCCGGCGGTGGTGGCATCGGCGGGCGCAGTGGGCGACCTGCTGGCCGGACGGTCCGTCGGCACGGTGTTCGTGCCGTCGGGTCGTCGCCTGCCGACGCGGCTGCTCTGGCTGGCGTATGCGACCACGCCGCGCGGACGGCTGCACCTCGACGCCGGTGCGGTCCGGGCGGTGGTGGCACGCCGGCTCTCCCTCCTCCCCGCGGGCATCACGGGCGTCGAAGGCGACTTCGTGGCGGGCGACCCGGTCGACCTCCTTGACGAAAACGGCCACGCGGTGGCGCGAGGGCTGGTGAACTTTGACATGACCGAAATCCCGGCGCTGCTGGGCAGATCGACATCCGATCTGGCCCGGGAGCTCGGGCCCGCGTTCAGCCGTGAGGTCGTCCACCGCGACGACATCGTGCTGCTGCGGTGACCTTGGCGCCCGACGCCCTGGACCAGGAAGGCCGGTGCACCGCGTGAGGGAGCGGACCATCTCGGCGCGGCCCACGCCGCAGCGGGAGACCCGGCCCATGTGGCACGTCACCCTCACCGTCGTCGGCGAGGCGGTCGAGCCGCAGGTGGTCCGCGCGGCCCTCGAGCGGCTCACCCACGAACGACCCTTCCTGCTCTCCGCGCGCTACGCGGCGGACCGGGCCGAGATCCGCTACTGGGAGGAGGCGCGCGACCTCGAGGACGCCGCCGCGCTCGCCCTGCGCCTGTGGGGTGAGCACCGCACGTCGGCGGAGCTGCCGCCCTGGCGGGTGGCCGGTCTCGAGGTCGTGGACCGCGCCACCTTCCAGCGTCGGGCGATGGACAGCCCGGCGCCGGCCCTGGTGCCGGCCGGAGGCGTCCGGCCCTTCTGATCCCGCTGTGGGAGACTGCGCCGATCGTCCGTCTCACGACAGGAGTGACCCCGACCATGACCGCTGCCGTTCGCGTCCTCGCCCAGGGCGAGGAGAACGTTCGCGACCTGCCTCTCGGGCTGGAGCCCTGGGGCCTCGGAGTCGGTGTGTTCGCGATCCTCGTCATGCTCCTGCTCGTGACGCTGACGTTCGGCAAGGACCGCTGACCAGGCCAACCCCGGCCGAGCGCCGCCGCGTCACCGGCGGATTCGCGGCCCGTTCCCGTTAGGGTCGGCGCCGTGGGTGAGACCGCTGCCGACGCTGGGCCGCGCTGTCGCCTGGGCGTGATGGGCGGCACGTTCGACCCCATCCACCACGGGCACCTCGTGGCCGCCAGCGAGGTCGCCGCACGATTCCACCTCGACGAGGTCGTGTTCGTCCCGACCGGTCAGCCGTGGCAGAAGCAGGTCACTGAGGTCACGACCGCCGAGCACCGGTACCTGATGGCGGTGATCGCGACGGCCGCGAACCCACGGTTCACGGTCAGCCGCGTGGACATCGACCGGCCCGGCCCGACGTACACGATCGACACCCTGCACGACCTGCGGGCCCAGCGCGGCCCGGACGACGAGATGTTCTTCATCACCGGTGCCGACGCCCTGGCCCAGATCCTCACCTGGAAGTCGTCCGACGAGCTGTTCGCGCTGGCGCACTTCATCGGGGTGACCCGGCCGGGCCACACGCTGTCCACGGCGGGCCTGCCGGCGGACCGGGTCAGCCTGCTCGAGGTGCCGGCCATGGCGATCTCGTCGACGGACATCCGCGAGCGGTCCCGTCGCGGCGAGCCGGTCTGGTACCTCGTGCCCGACGGTGTGGTGCAGTACATCGCCAAGCACCGGCTCTACCCGAAGGCTCCGGCATGAGCGGCCGGCACCGTCGGCCCGAGCCGGACCCGCTGCCCGACGTCGACCTCGCCCAGCGTCTCGGGCCCGGCCCGGTGGTGCGAGCCGAGGGTGTGACGTCGGGCCACGGGCGGCACTCCGGCCCGCTGGCCGGCACCTTCCCGGAATCCCAGCCGACCCCTGCCCGACCGGCCCGCCCCGCCGCGCCCGCCCGCCCGGGCACCGCCGCCGCGGCGCCCGGCCAGACCGTCGTGGCCCGGCGGGACCGCGCCGCGCAGCGGGCCGCCCGGCGCCAGGCGGCCCGGCGGCGCAACCTGATGGTGCTGGGCGTCGTCGCCGGGGTCCTGGTGCTCGGCCTGGGGGCGTTCCTGCTGCTACGGAGCGCCGGCGGCGAGTCGGACCAGGTCACGACCGGCCCGGCGGACCAGCAGACCCTGCTGGTCCAGGTCACCGGCGGTGACGGCGTCGCGGCGTCCAGCGCCCTGGTCGGTGTCACCCCGAGCGAAGACACCGCTGCCGCCCTGCTGGTGCCGTCGCGGCTGCTGGTGGACGTGGCCGGCACCGGCAACGTGCCGTTCGGCGAGACGGTCACCCTGCCCGAGCCGTCGGCGCCGGCACAGGCTCTCACCGACCTGTTGGGGGTCCGAGTCGACGACAGCTGGGTCCTGACGACGCAGGGGCTCGCCGCCGTGGTGGATGCCATCGGCGGCGTCCAGGCGGCCGTCGACGTCGACGTCGTCGCCAAGGACGCCAAGGGCAACGAGACAGTCGTCGTCCGCGCCGGGTCGCAGCAGCTGGACGGCGCGGCGGCCGCCGCCTACGCGACGTACCTCGCGGACGGGGAGCCCGAACAGGCCAGGCTGGCCCGCTTCGACGACGTGCTCACGGCCCTGCTCGCGGAGCTGCCGGGCAACCAGGGCGACGTCGAAGCCGCCCTGCAGAAGGCCGGCGACGGGTCGCAGTCCACCGCCGACGTGTCCGGTCTGGCCGCGCGGCTCGGCGAGATGAGGACAGCCGCGACCAAGGAGTCGCTCGTGTCCGACGTGCTCCCCGTGACCGAGATCGACTCAGGGGCGGCGCTCCCGTCGTACGGCATCGACTCCGGGCAGGTCGCTGCGAAGATGCGCTCGTTCTTCCCCGGGGCGCTGCAGAAAGACGCCGGCGGCGAGGTCGTGCGGGTGCTCGTCGAGAACGGCGTGGGGACCCCCGGGCTGGTCGAGAAGGCCCGCACGAAGCTCGTCGCGGACGGCTTCCGGTTCGTCAACGGAGGCAATGCCAGCAGCTTCGGTGCCGAGCCCAGCGCCGTGCTGATCCCGGACGGGACGGAGAAGAACGTCCGGCGCGGCCAGCGGGTCGCTGCCACCCTGGGGCTGCCGGACAGCTCGGTCACGACGTCCGACCGGGGGCAGACGGTGGCCGACGTCATCGTCATCCTCGGGGCCGACTTCGCTCCGTGAGACGCTAGAGCCCGTGACTGTCTCCGACCGCGCCCGCGAGCTGGCCGTCGCTGCCGCCGAGGCAGCGTCCGAGAAGCTCGCCGACGACATCCTCGCCTTCGACGTGGGCGACCAGCTGGTCATCACCGACGTCTTCGTCCTCTGCTCGGCTCCGAACGACCGTCAGGTCCGGGCCATCGTGGACGCGGTCGAGGAGCGGCTGCGGAAGCTCGGGGCCAAGCCGGTGCGCCGCGAGGGGGAGCGGGAGGGACGCTGGGTGCTCCTCGACTACATCGACGTGATCGTGCACGTCCAGCACGCCGAGGAGCGGGTCTACTACTCCCTCGAGCGGATCTGGAAGGACTGTCCGCTCATCGAGCTGCCGGAGGAGGTCCGCCGCCCGCGGTCACGTCATGACGGCACCGCAGACGCGGCGGGTGCCGCGTCCTGAACGGCAAGGCTCGCCGGGTGGTGCTCTGGCGCCACGGCCAGACGCGGTGGAACATCGAGGACCGGTTCCAGGGCCACACCGACGTCGAGCTCGACGAGACCGGACGGGACCAGGCGGAGCGGTCGGCGCGGCTGCTGGCAGCGCTGCGCCCCCACACGATCGTGTCGTCGGACCTGCGTCGGGCGCGCGACACCGCCGAGGTGCTGTCTCAAGTGGCCGGTGTGCCGGTACGCGACGACGCGCGCCTGCGCGAGACGTACGGCGGGGTGTGGCAGGGCCTCACCGTCGACGAGATCCGCGCCCACGACGCCGACGCGTACGCGCTGTGGCGCTCCGGCGCCGACGTCCCCGCTGGCGGCGCCGAGACCCGCAGCGACGTCGCAGCGCGGGTGCTCCCGGCCATCAGGGAGGCCCTCGAGCCGGTGCCGTCGGGGGAGATCCTGGTGGTTGTCACGCACGGTGGCTCCGCACGTGCCGCGATCGGGTCGCTGCTGGACCTCCCGATGGACCGCTGGGCGGTGGTCGGCGGTCTGAGCAACTGCTGCTGGTCGGTCCTCGAGGAGTTCGGGATGGGCTGGCGGCTCGTCGAGCACAACGCCGGCAGCCTGCCGACCCCGGTGATGAGCGACGAGGAGTGAGCCCGTCAGGCTCGTGGGACCAGCCCGATTCGTCCCGCACGGGGCGAGCCGTTAGACTCGTCGCTGCCCGTGCGAGCGGGCGCAGACAGGTCTTGGGGCTGTGGCGCAGCTGGTAGCGCACCACACTGGCAGTGTGGGGGTCAGGGGTTCGAGTCCCCTCAGCTCCACCCCATCGGACGTGGCCGCCTCCCCGCGGGGAGGCGGCCATAGTCGTCTCTGACGGGCGACATCCGTAGCCACGCTCAGCGGGCTCCGAGGCACCGGGAGAATCGCGGATGCTGTCGCAAACCAGCGCCGGGGGGTGTACGACGGGCTGAGTGGTCCAGGCACATGCCCGCGGGAAGGCGTTGAGATGACCAGGTCTGTCGACACCCACGGTGCGGTCGCGGGCTCGGCCGGAGTGCCCCGCGCGCGGGCATCCCAGTCGCCGCCGAAGGTCGTCCACCACACTCCCGCTGAGCGCGCGGCCCAGGGGAAGGCGGCCAGGAAGCAGATGCCGTTGGACATCCACGCCGGGTACGTCGCGGAGGGCCGTAGCGATCCCGTCGAGGTGTTGGAGGGGCAGGCGGCGTCCCGGGAGCCGGAGCTGGTGCCGATCCGGTACGGACGGATGCTCGTGTCGCCGTTCGCCTTCTACCGCGGCGGTGCCCTGCTGATGGCCGCCGACCTCTCGGTCGCCGACCTCGGGGCTGCAGGTCCAGCTCTGCGGTGACGCTCACCTGAGCAACTTCGGCATCTTCAACTCCCCGGAGCGCCGGCTCGTCTTCGATGTCAACGACTTCGACGAGACGCACCCCGGACCGTTCGAGTGGGACGTGAAGCGGCTGGTGGCCAGCCTCGCCGTCGCAGGTCGGGAAAACGATTACTCCACGAAGAAGCGGCGAAAGGTGCTGCTCGCTGCCTCCGCCGGCTACCGCGAGGCGATGCGCGACTTCGCCACGTCAGGCAACCTCGCTGTGTGGTACTCCCACCTCGATATGGATGACGTCCTGGAGCTGATCGGCAACCAGCTCGACGCCGCCCGCCGGGCACGCACCCGTGCGGCCCTCGACAAGGCCCGCACGCGGGACAGCGTCCAGGCGCTCGCCAAGCTGACGAAGGTCGTGGACGGCCGGGTCCGCATCGTCAGCCAGCCCCCGCTCATCGTCCCGGTGGAGGAGCTGTGGAGTGACGAGGACGCGGAGGTCCTGTACCAGCAGCTGACGACTCTCGTCAGGTCCTACCGTCGCACGCT
>DASVBQ010000078.1:0-5160 GCA_036375795.1 Actinomycetes bacterium | reverse complement strand
GGTGACGTTCTCGGCGTCACCGACGACGGCCACCGCCTCGAGCCGGTCCGAGCCGCTGGAGACCGCGGCTGCGACGACGGCCTGGACGGCACTCAGGTGCAGCGACGGGAGGTCCACGGTCGATGCGGCGTAGGTCCGGCCGATGTCGTCACGGACGGCGGCACCCTCGGCCGCCCGGGTGCGGGCCCGCGCGGACCGCGCGAGCGTCAGCAGCTTGGCGTCCTCGGCGCTCGGCTCGGCCCCGGCCGGGGCATCAGGACTCACGGGCGTCCGCCGTCTCCAGGCCGGTGCCACCGTCGGCCACGGCGTCGTGCCGCCCGCCGTCCTCGACCCGACGCACCAACACCGTGCCGATGCGGTTGCGGCGACCGTGTGCGCTCTCGGCGGTGAGCTCGATGCCCCGGACCCGGACCTGCGCGCCGGGGATCGGGACCCGGCCGAGATGTTTGGCGAGCAGCCCGCCGACCGTGTCGACGTCGTCGTCCTGCAGCTCGACACCGAGCCGTTCGGCGAGCTCGTCGACGTGCAGCCGGGTGCTGACGCGCAGCGCGCCGTCGGGCAGCTCCTCGACGAGGGCCTGCTCCACGTCGTACTCGTCGGTGATCTCCCCCACGATCTCCTCGAGCACGTCCTCGATGGTCACCAGGCCCGCGGTGCCGCCGTACTCGTCGACGACGATCGCGACGTGCGTCTGCTGCGCCTGCATCTCGCGCAGCAGCTCGTCGACCGGCTTGGTCTCGGGCACGAACACCGCCGGGCGCATCACGGACTCGACCTTCTCCGTCGTCTCGCCGTCGCGGTGGACGTACGTACGGCGCACCAGGTCCTTGAGGTAGGCCACGCCGAGGACGTCGTCGGTGCCCTCACCGATCACCGGGATCCGGCTGAAGCCGCTGCGCAGTGCCAGCGACAACGCCTGCCGCAGCGTCTTGCCGCGCTCGATGAAGACCACGTCCGTACGCGGCACCATCACCTCGCGCACGATCGTGTCGCCGAGCTCGAAGACCGAGTGGATCATCTCCCGCTCACGGTCCTCGATGAGCTGGTTCTCCTCGGCGAGGTCGACCAGCTCGCGCAGCTCGGCCTCGGAGGCGAACGGTCCCTCACGCAGGCCCTTGCCGGGGGTCAGCGCGTTGCCGACCAGGATCAGCATCTGTGGCACCGGGCCGAGCACCGCGACGAGCGGGTGGACGAAGCGGGCCGCGAGCAGCGCGATGGGGGCGGCGTGCTGGCGGCCGAGGGTCCGCGGGGAGACCCCGATCGCGATGTAGGAGACGACCACCATCGTCACGCCGGTGAACAGCATGGCCTGCCAGACCTCGTCGAACAGGTCGAGCGCCGCGACCGTCACCAGCACGGTCGCGACCAGCTCGCAGGTGACACGCATCAGCGTGAGCAGGTTGAGATAGCGCGCCGGGTCGACGACCACCTGCTGCAGGCGGGCCGCACCACGGCGGCCGTCGCGCTCGAGCTCCTCCGCGGCGGTGCGAGACACCCGCGAGAGAGCCGCCTCCGCCGCCGCGGACAGGCCGCCGAGCGTGACGAGCAGGGCGGCCACGACCAGCTGGACGGTGGTCCCGGTCACGGCGTGACGCCCGCCTCGAGGCCGCGGTTCGCCCACCACTCCCGCAGCAGGTCGGCCTGCAGCGCGAACATCTCCCGCTGCTCCTCGACCTCGGCGTGGTCATAGCCGAGCAGGTGCAGGATGCCGTGCGTGCAGAGCAGGTCGAGCTCGTGCCCGGTGGAGTGTCCGGCCTTGGCGGCCTGGGTCGCGGCGACCTGCGGGCAGAGCACGACGTCGCCGAGCAGCCCCGGCTCCGGCTCCTCGTCGTCCGTGCCCGGGCGCAGCTCGTCCATGGGGAAGGACATGACGTCCGTCGGGCCCTCCTCGTCCATCCACTGCTTGTGGTGACCTGCCATGGTCTCGGCGTCGACTGCGACGACGGACAGCTCGGCGAGCGGATGCACCCGCAGGCGGTCCAGAACGAACCGCGACAGCGCGGAGAGCCGCTCGACGTCGACGTCGGCGCCGGACTCGTCGTTGACGTCGATGCTCACCGGCGGCCGCGCCGCGACGGGCCGGCACCGGTGCCGCGCCCCGCGCGAGTCTCCTGCGACTGGCTCGCGTCCCAGCGGCTGTAGGCGTCGACGATGTCGGTCACCAGTCTGTGCCGGACGACGTCCTGGCTGCCGAGCCGACAGAAGTGGACGTCACGCGTGCCGTCGAGGATCTCCTGGACGACCCGGAGGCCGCTGTGCGAGCCACCGGGCAGGTCCACCTGGGTCACGTCCCCGGTGACGACCATCTTCGAACCGAAGCCGAGCCGGGTGAGGAACATCTTCATCTGCTCGGGAGAGGTGTTCTGTGCCTCGTCGAGGATGATGAACGCGTCGTTGAGGGTCCTGCCCCGCATGTACGCCAGCGGCGCCACCTCGATGGTTCCGGCCGTCATCAGCCGCGGGATCGACTCCGGGTCGATCATGTCGTGCAGGGCGTCGTAGAGCGGCCGGAGGTACGGGTCGATCTTCTCGAACAGCGTGCCCGGCAGGAAGCCGAGCCGCTCCCCTGCCTCCACCGCGGGCCGGGTCAGGATGATCCGGTTGACCTGCTTGGCCTGCAGCGCCTGAACTGCCTTCGCCATCGCGAGGTAGGTCTTGCCGGTGCCGGCGGGCCCGATGCCGAACACCACGGTGTGCTTGTCGATGGCGTCGACGTAGCGCTTCTGGTTCAACGTCTTGGGGCGGATCGTCCGACCGCGGTTGGACAGGATGTTGAGGGTGAGGACCTCGGCGGGCCGCTCGCCGGTCTCGCTGCGCAGCATCGTCACCATGCGCTCGACGGCCTCGACGGTGAGCCCCTGACCGGTCCGCAGGACGGTGCCGATCTCGTCGTACAACCGCTCGACCAGGGCGACCTCGCCGGGCTCGCCCGCGACGGTGATCTCGTTGCCACGGACCGAGATGTCCACGGTGGGGAAGGCGGTCTCGACGACCTTCAGGAGCTCGTCCTGCGGCCCGAGCACAGCCACCATCGGCTGGCTGGCCGGCACGACGATGGTGGTGCGGGCCTGTGGTGAATCGGTCATAGGCTCGGCCGCTCGGCCTGCTCGCCCTGCTTCCGTGTGGAGTGCCTGGTCGGCACCGGGTTCGTCAATGCTAGCCGCCGAACGGCCGCGGGTCCCGGGTCACCGGGTACGTCGCCCAGTACAGGCGATCGACCGAGCCGTCCGGCAGGCGTACGACGCGCAGGAGCTCGCCCTGCTCCCGCCCGGAGGCGACCCGGAAGCGGTCCGGGCCCTCCTCGGCGAACACCGACGGCGGACGGGCGCTGGCCGCGCCGACCGCCCGGGCCTCCAGGCGGCCCTCACGCACCGAGAAGACGTACGCGGTGCCCTCCGACCACCACTGGCCGAGCAGCTCCTCGAGCTGCGGCGACACCGGCGGGCCGGGCCGCCACGGCTCGGGCAGGTCGGGGTCGTCGTCGAGCACGTGCAGCGTGAGGTCGACCGCCAGCCCGCCGGGGTCGGCCCCGGCCGACGTGTTCGCCAGCACGACGGCGCCGACCTTCTCCGGCCGCCGCACGGCGACTCCGGCCAGGAAGCCCGGCATCGCGCCGTCGTGACCCACCAGGACCCGCTCGCCGCGGCGGTGCAGCATGAAGCCCAGGCCCCAGGCGAGGGTCCACGCGTCGAGGTCGTAGACGACCTGCGGGTGGCACATCTCCTCGACGGTGTCCGGGGAGAGCACGGCGGCGTCCGGCTCGGCGATGAACGCCGCCCACCGCCCGAGGTCCTCGACGGTCGACCACAGCTCGGCGGCCGGCGCGAAGGCGTTGCCCGGGAACTCGGGCTCGGCCAGCAGCCGGTCGGCGTAGGGATCGGTCAGGTAGCCGAGGGCATACGGCTCGCGACGCCGCGGCGTGGTCGCGGTCATCCCGAGCGGCGCCAGCACCTGGTCACGCAGCGCCTGCTCCCACGGCTCGCCGCGCAGCCGGGACACGACCTCGCCCAGCAGCGCGTAGGCCAGGTTCGAGTAGTGGTGCTTGCGGGCCGGCGGCAGGACCGCCTCGGCCTCCTCGAGGCCGGCCAGCATCTCGTCGCGGTGCGGCCCCTCCGGCTTCTCCCAGACCTCCCCGACCGGCTCGCGCTGCAGGCCGGAGAGGTGGGCGAGCATCCGCCGCACGGTCAGTCCGCCGTGGCGGGTGCCCGGCAGGTGGTGCTCGAGCCGGTCGTCGAGGTCGAGCAGGCCGTCGTCGCGGCACTGCATGACCAGCACCGCGGTGAAGGTCTTGGTGATCGAGCCCATCCGGAACTGGGTCGAGGGCGTCGGCAGCGCGTCGTGGTCGGCGGCGTCGGTCGTGCCGAGGAAGCCCCGCCAGACCGGCTCGCCCCGGCGTACGACCGCTGCGGCCAGGCCCGGGGTGCGCCAGTCGACCTGCTTGCCGGCGACCATGCGGTCCAGCCGGGCCTTCACCGGCTCGGGCAGCGGACGGCTGCCGGTCACCCGGGCGGCCATCTCATGTCACGTCCGGCCAGGACGTGGCCGTGCACGTGGAACACCGACTGGCCGGAACGCGCCCCGGTGTTGAAGACAAGCCGGAAGCTGTCGTGGCCCTCGGCATGGGCGATCCGCTCGGCGGTGACCATCAGCTCGGCCAGCGCCTCGGGCTCGGCTGCGGCGAGTGCGCCCACGCTGTGGTGGTGGCTGCGCGGCACGACCAGCACGTGCGTCGGGGCCTGCGGGTTGATGTCCCGGAAGGCGACGACGAGCTCGCCCTCATGTACGACGTCCGCGGGCGCGTCACCGGTCACGACCTTGCAGAACGGGCAGTCGCGGTCGGGCATGTGCCGACCCTAGCGAGGCCACGCACGGCGCGGCGGGCTGCATCTGGTGGGCGAACCCGGTAAACCGGACGGGCGGGCTCGGCGTCGTACCGTCGTGGCACCCGCAGTTCTGCAGCAACGAGCGCGATCCTCCATCGCGACGAGGAGGACCATGAGCGGCACCGCGGGGGCGGGAGTCGCGTGGGACGCCGACGAGGCGGTGACGCGGCTGTACGCCGTCCACTACCGCTCGCTCGTCCGGCTCGCCGCGTTGCTGCTGCGCGACGCGGCGGTCGCCGAGGAGGTCGTGCAGGACTCGTTCGTCGCCATGCACGGT
>DASVBQ010000074.1:0-5187 GCA_036375795.1 Actinomycetes bacterium | reverse complement strand
CGACCGCCCCGCCCCCTCGGATCGGTGACCGTCTACGGTCGTGGATCGCCGCGTCCCATGCTCTTCCGGCCGGCTCGAGGCCGGCCCCTGTCGAAGCCCCTCCTTGGATTGTGCGCCTGCAGTCAAGCGCCACCGTGCGGTTCAGCCAAGGGGCAAAGGTCCTGGCCCGGCGAGATCTCCGCACTGGCCCGAATTGTTCTGGCCGAACAGCGGCGAGGTAACCGGACGACCGGTCCGGGCGTCTTCAACGCGTAGGCCATCGCGGGGCGGTCGACGACACGAGGAAACCCCCCGACGGGTCGACGTCAGCAGCTCTTCATCGAGCGGCCGCATGCCCTGCGGCGGGGGTTGAGTCGCCATGCCCGTCCTCACGTCATCGTTCCGGATGGCGCCGAGCCGCAGACATCGTCCGGGCCTCCGGTTCGTCCTGGCGATCGCGGTGCTCGCGCTCACACCCGCCGGTCTCCTGCTCGGCCCGGCGCTGACCTCGCCCGAGGTGTCCGCCACCACAACCGGTCGGCCCGACGTCGTCCTCGTCGTGACCGACGACCAGCGAGTGGACACGCTTGACGGCATGACGGCGGTCCAGGACCTCCTGGTGCGCCAGGGCACCTGGTTCCGGCAGGGCATGGTGCCGACCGCGCTGTGCTGTCCGTCGCGCGCGACGATCCTCACCGGGCGATACGCACACTCGACCGGCGTGTGGGGGAACGGCGATGTCGGCGGCTCCGAGTTCGGGGGATGGTCGCGTTTTCACAGCACCCGCAACGAGGAGCGCACGATCGCCACCGCGCTCGGGGCGCAGGGCTACCGCACGGGGCTGTTCGGCAAGTACCTCAACTACTTCGGTGACCACGCCCCGATGAGCTGGACCCCGCCCGGCTGGGACGTGTTCACCGCGATCGAGGCGACGCACGGCGCGTACTACGACTACCGGCTCACCGACGGCACCCGGCACGGCACCGCCCCGGAGGACTACTCGACAGACGTCCTGCGTGACCGGGCCGTCGAGTTCATCGAGCAGTCAGAGCCGGGGCGACCGCTGTTCGTCTACTTCGCGCCGTTCGGACCGCACAAGCCGTACACGCCGGCTTCGCGCCACGTCGGCGCGTGGGAAGGCAGGCTCCCCCCGTTCGAACCGCCGGCTGCGGTGTACGACATCCGTGACAACCCGGCATGGCTGACGAGCCGCGAGCACGTGACCGACGCACAGGTCGACGACATCCGGCAAGCGCAGCACGAGGCGCTCATGGCCGTCGACGGGGCGGTTGCGACGCTCGTCGAGACGCTGCGCGAGACGGGTCGGCTGGCCAACACGCTGTTCGTCTTCACCTCCGACAACGGCTATCTGTGGAACGAGCACCGGCAGGTCGGCAAGGACGTGCCGTACGCCGCAGCGGTGCGGGTCCCACTGGTGGTCCGGTGGGACGGTCACGTCGCCGCCGGCGCGGTCGACGACCGGTTGGCACTCAACGTCGACCTCGCGCAGACCGTCTCCGACGCCGCCGGGACGCCGATGACCACCGACGGGCACAGCCTGCTGTCCAGCGACCGTCGCGACGGGTTCGTCCTCGAGGCCGCGCCGGGCTACGGAGGTCGGCCGGCGTACTGCGGCTGGCGCACCACGCGCTGGATGTACGTCCGGTACGCGACCGGGGAGCGTGAGCTCTACGACTACGCGGCCGACCCGTGGGAGACCGTCAACCGCGTCGACGACGCCGCGTACGCCGACGTCGTGGCCCAGCTCGACCGCGAAGCGCGGGCCGCGTGCGTCCCCGCGCCGCCCGGCTTCGACTGGGGCATGGTCACCCGGTGAGGTTCACCGAGGCGGCGGCGACACCGCGACCGGACACTTGGCGTGGCGCAGCACCTCCTGGCTCACGGAGCCGAGCAGCATCCCGGTGAGCGCACTGCGCCCCCGCGACCCGACGACGACGAGCGCCGCCCGCTCCGACGCATGGGTGAGGACCTCGCCGGGGTGGCCGGGCACGACCTCCCGCGTCACGCGGACCGCTGGGTACTTCAGCTCCCAGGGCAGCAGCTGGTCACCGAGCACCTGCTTCTGACTGGTCAGCTGGTCGCTGACGTCCGACGGCATCGGCAGGGTGACCCCGACGCCGGGCAGCGACGGCGCATGCCAGGCGCGGATCGCGGTCAGGCTGGCGCGCCGGTGCGCCGCGAGCTCGAACGCCAGCGCGAGCGCGTCCTCGCCCCCTTCGGAGGTGTCGACGCCGACCACCACCCGCTGTGCCTCGGGGTCGGCCTGGACGCGGACGGCCACCACCGGACAGGGCGCGTGGCGGGCGGCGTACTGGCTGACCGAGCCGATGAGCAGCCCGGACAGCTCGCCGTGGCCGCGAGCCCCGACGACGAGCAGGCTGGCCTCAGCGCAGGCCTGCAGCAGGGCGTCCGGCGTCGCCGCCATCGCGTCGTGCAGGCTCTCGCTGGTGACAGGCACGCCCCGGACGTGCTCGGCCCCGGCCAGCGCGCGGTCCAGGACGTCCTGACCGGCCTGGCGCCAGCGCTCCCGGGCGGAGTCGTCACCGACGTACGGCGGTGGGGGCGGCTGGACGTGGACGAGGTGGACCGGCAGGTGGCCGTGCCGGGCATGGTGAAGCGCCCACCGCACCGCCAGGTCACTGTCAGGGGACGAGTCGACGCCGACCACGATGGCGCCGCGCGGGGTCTGGACGTCCATGGTGAACTCCTCCGATTGCGACCGTCCCAGCACAGTCGACGCAGCGGCGCCACATGCAGGGCCGCACGTGGCGACATGAGGTGACTTAGGTCCCACCACGTCTGCCCACGTGGGCCCTCCCGACGGGCTCCGGGCGGACCTACTGTCAGGGCATGGCCAAGCCAGTCGTCGTCGGTGTGGACGGGTCGGAGCAGGCGATGCGCGCGCTCCGCTGGGCAGCTGAGGAGGCAGCTCGACGGGGGGACCCGTTGCGGGTCGTCCACGCGTGGGTGTGGCCGCTGTTCAAGGTGGGGCTGGGGCCTGCTCCCGGCGCTCCGCCCGGCTCCGGCCTGCAGGCGCAGGCCGAGCGGGTCCTGACGGAGGCGGAGGCGGAGGCCAAGCGGATCGCGCCAGACCTCGAGGTGCTGACCACCCTGGTCACGGGTGACACCGGTGCCCGGCTGGTGCAGATGTCGCACGAGGCGCAGCTCCTTGTGGTCGGACATCGCGGCCTGGGCGGCTTCACCGGGCTCCTGCTCGGGTCGGTCGGCGTGGCCGTCACCGCCCACGCAGCGTGCCCCGTCGTGGTGGTCCGTGGCGAGCACAACGGCACCGGCCCGGTGGCCGTCGGCATCGACGTCGAGGGGCACTCGCGCCACGCCATCGACACGGCCTTCGCCATCGCCCAGCGGATGGGCACCGGCGTCCTGGCCGTCCACTCGTTCGAGATCCCCCTGCGCCAGGACGGCGTCCTGAGCTGGCACGACCACGTCCTGGCCGCCGAGGAGGACGCGCGCGCCCTCGTCGAGGTCGAGCTGGCCTCGGCCCGCAAGGAGCACCCGGACGTGCCCGTCGAGGTAGTGCTCGGTGACAACCCGCCGGCAAAGCAGATGGTGCTGGACTCCGAGCGGAGCCGGCTGGTCGTCGTCGGCGCCCGGGGCTCCGGGGGCTTCGCCGGTCTCCTGCTGGGCACCACGACGCACGCCCTGATCCACCACGCGCACTGCCCGGTGCTGGTCGATCGCTGACCTGCGATGGGGCACGCGCCGATCACCAAGTCCCCGGACCTCGGCAGTGCGGCCCGGCTGGTCGACTACGGCCGTGAACGTGCGGCCTTCCGGTGGTCCGCGGCGCGCGCCCTGCTGGACGGGCTGCCCGGCGGCGGCCTGAACATCGCCCACGAGGCGGTCGATCGGCACGCCCACGGCGAGCGGGCCGACCACCCCGCCCTGCGCTTCGTCGACTCGGGGAGCACCCTGGTCCTCAGCTACGCCGAGCTCGCCCGGCGCACCAACCGGTTCGCCAACGTGCTCGCCGGCCTCGGGGTCGGTCCGGGTGACCGGGTGTTCACGCTGCTCGGCCGGGTCCCCGAGCTCTACGTCGCCGTCCTCGGAGCGCTCAAGCACCGCGCGGTGGTGGCTCCGCTGTTCTCCGCCTTCGGCCCGGAGCCGGTCCGGCAGCGGCTGCACCTGGGTGACGGCATGGTCCTGGTCACCACCACCGCGATGTACCGCAAGAAGGTCGCTCCGGTACGCGAAGAGCTGCCCGCGCTCAAGCACGTCCTGCTGGTCCGTGCCGGCGACGAGGAGCTGCCGGAAGGCACGACCGACCTGGCCGCGCTCATGGCCGAGGCGGCGGACGACTATCGCATCGGCCCGACCGACCCCGAGGACATGGCGCTGCTGCACTTCACCAGCGGCACGACCGGACTTCCCAAGGGCGCCGTCCACGTGCACGGTGCGGTGCTGGCCCACCACGTCACCGCGGCGTACGCGCTCGACCTCCGACCGGACGACGTGTTCTGGTGCACCGCCGACCCGGGCTGGATCACCGGTACGTCGTACGGCGTCATCGCTCCGCTCACCCACGGCGTCACCGTGGTCGTGGAGAACGGCCCCTTCGACGCCCGCCGGTGGTACCGGCTGCTCGCGGAGGAGCACGTGACTGTCTGGTACACCGCGCCCACCGCCATCCGCATGCTGATGCGCGCCGGGGCCGGGCTCGCGCACGGGTTCGACCTGTCCGCGCTGCGGCACGTGGCGAGCGTCGGCGAGCCGCTGAACCCGGAGGGTGTCGTCTGGGGCCTCGAGGCGTTCGGCATGCCCATCCACGACAACTGGTGGCAGACCGAGACCGGCGCGATCATGATCAGCAACTACCCGTCGATGGACATCCGGCCCGGCTCGATGGGCCGGCCGATGCCCGGCATCGAGGCCGGCGTGCTCGCCCGGGGCGACGACGGCCGGGCGCTCGTCCGCGACGGCCGGGTCACCGTGCTCACCGAGCCAGGGGCCGAGGGCGAGCTCGCCCTGCGACCCGGCTGGCCGTCGATGTTCCGCGGGTACCTGCACGACGACGAGCGCTACCGCCGGTGCTTCGTCGACGGCTGGTACCTCACCGGTGACGTCGCCCGCCGGGACGAGGACGGCTACTTCTGGTTCGTCGGCCGTGCCGACGACGTCATCAAGTCGGCGGGCCACCTGATCGGCCCGTTCGAGGTGGAGAGCGTC
>DASVBQ010000068.1:0-4061 GCA_036375795.1 Actinomycetes bacterium | reverse complement strand
CCTCCGCGGCCATCTCGAAGGTGAAGGACGCGTAGTCGTCGGTGAGCCGGTCCAGGAAGGTGGCGAAGTCCTTCGGGGCGTCCGGGTGCACGTTCTCCAGGTAGACGTCCCAGTTGAACCAGCGCTCGAGGTAGGCCTCGTCGACCCGGCGGGTGCGCAGCAGGTACGACGCGATGGCGAGCAGGATGGCCGCCTCGCTGCCCGGCCAGGGGGCGAGCCACAGGTCCGCGTGCGACGCGGTGTTGGACATCCGCGGGTCGATCACGAGCAGCCGCGCGCCGTCGAGCTTGCCCTCCATGATGCGTTGGGCGTGCGGGTTGAAGTAGTGACCCGTCTCCAGGTGGCTGGACAGCAGCAGGATGACCTTGGCGTTGGCGTAGTCCGGGGACGGACGGTCGAACCCGCCCCACAACGACTGGCCGAGCCGGGCGCCCGACGAGCAGATGTTGGTGTGGCTGTTGTGCCCGTCCACGCCCCACGCCATGAGGAACCGTTCGGCGAACCCGTCCTCGCCCGGGCGGCCCACGTGGTACATGACCTCGTTGTGCCGGCCCTCGGCGATGGCTGTGCGGATCCGTCCGGCGATGTCGTCGAGCGCCGCGTCCCAGGACACCCGCTGCCACTCGCCGCCGCCCCGCGGTCCCACCCGCTTGAGCGGGTAGAGAATTCGCTCCGGGTCGGTGATCTGGTTGATCGTCGCCGGCCCCTTCGCGCAGTTGCGGCCGCGTGACCCGGGGTGGGCCGGGTTGCCCTCGACCTTCTTGATGGACAGGTCTTCCTTGTCGACGTACGCGAGCAGGCCGCACGCCGACTCGCAGTTGAAGCACGTCGTCGGCACGAGCATGAACTCGCGGGCGACCTTGCGCGGGTGCGCCTTGGCGTCGTACTGCACGAAGGAGTCCCACTGCTCGGGCGGCGGGAAGTTGCGCAGGCCCTCGTGCCGGCGCTCGCCGGGCAGGTCCACGTCGATGCGCTCGGTCGTCATCGGGGCTCCTTCACGACAGGGGGACGTCCTGGCCGGCGCGGACGAACACGCTCTCGTACGCGACGAGGGCGACCTGCACGAGCAACCCCGCGACCACCGCTGCCGCGAGGACCTCACCGGTCCACGACGCCGCGCCGACCGCTGCCGCCACCGCAGCGACCCCGACCGCGAGCAGCCAGAAGGTGCGCGCGTACCGGCCGTGCGTGACCATGTGCGCCGCCGCCGCAGCGTTGCGGCTCGCGTGCCGGCCCCCGAACTCGAGCGCGAGCATCACCACGTGCGCCGCGGCAGCCAGGACCAGGGTCCGGGCGACGAAGCGCTCGCCGTCGTCGGGGACGTCCACGAACGGAACTGCCACGGCGAGTGCGCCGGCGCCGACCATGAGCGCCTGGACCTGCAGGTGCCAGAAGAGCAGCGGTGACTGCCAGAGGTCGCGGCCCTCGGCCTGGCCGAACAGGAACCCGGTGTAGCCGGCAGTCATGGCCGCCGCCGGCACGGCAAACCAGCGCAGCACGTCGAACGCGCCGTCGGCGTCGTACGTGCCGGCCTCCGCGAGAATGCCGAGGAGCAGCCACAACGCCGCCACTGCGCCGTAGACCAGGAGGGCGACCGCCCCGAGGAAGAGCCAGGACGTGGGGTTCGGCTTGAGGAAGATGTAGAGGAACCGCTCGGGCCGCTTGAGGTCCCAGACCAGGAACAGCCCGGTCAGCGCAGCGAACACGAGGGCCAGCACCGGAGCCACGATGGTGGACAGCACGCCGAGGTCGTTCCCGAGGAACATCGCCAGCGCCGCGACGAGCAGGGCGCCCGCGCTGACCCCCTTGGTCCACAGGTAGGTGGTGACCCGCCAGCCCCAGGGTCGCGGGTGCGCGGTGTTGTACGTCGTGCGCGACCGGGACACCGGGTCGCGGTCGAGGTCCTGCGCGACGTCGCTGCGGTGCGCGTCCGGCTGGGACCAGATGTACGTGTCGTCGACCGGCGCGTCGAGCGGCTCGAGTACCGCACGGTCGGCGCCGAGGTAGAAGACGTTCGGTCCGGTGTTCTGCTCCGGAGAGCGGACGCTGGTGGGGTTGTTGTTGACCAGGCGACTGATCCCCGATGTCGGGTCGTCGAGGTCGCCGACCCAGATCGAGTGCGTCGGGCAGACGACGACGCAGGCCGGCTCGAGGTCCTGGTCGACCCGGTGCGCGCAGAAGTTGCACTTGGCCGCGGTGTGGGTGTCCTCGTCGATGTAGATCGCGTCGTAGGGACAGCCCTGCATGCAGCTCTTGCAGCCGATGCACCGGTCACGGTCGAAGTCGACGATGCCGTCGTCGCGCTTGTAGAGCGCTTTCGTCGGGCAGATCTTCACGCAGGGCGCATCGGTGCAGTGGTTGCACCGCATGACGCCGAAGGCCCTCGTGGTGGCCGGGAACTCGCCCTTCTCGACGTACTTGACCCAGGTGCGGAACTGGCCGACCGGCACCTCGTGCTCGGTCTTGCAGGCGACGGTGCAGGCATGACAACCGATGCAGGTGCGTTGGTCGATCGCGAACCCGTAGCGCATCTGTTCTCCTCCGCGGCCCGCGACGCTCGGCTGAGCCGACCGTACGTGGTCGACCGGACACCCGCAAGCAATTGTTCGTACATTCTGCCAGGCGTGGTCAGGGGGTGTCCGGCGGACCGTCGACCGGTCCCGAGAGGGGTGCCCGCAGCACCGGGATCGCGGCAAGACCGAGCACCACGGCGCAGGCCAGGAAGACGCCCGACGTGCCGGAACCCTTGACCGCGAAACCGATGCTCGGCGGCAGGACGGTCTGCGCCAGACGGTTCGCGGTGAGCCGCAGACCGATCGCCGCGCCCCGCACAGCCGGCGCGGACCGGGTGGTCACCCAGGACAGAGTCAACGGCTGGGCGAGCCCGAGGCCGACGCCGAGCAGGCACATGACCACCGCGGCGCCCACGACGCCGACGAAGGGAAGCACCGCGAAGCCGAGGACGCCCAGCACCAGCGAGCCGACGAGGGTCCCGCGCCGGGTGAACACGTCGATGAGCCGGACGACGCCGGCGCGGGTCACCACCGACACGGCGGCGCGCAGCGCGAGCAGCCAGCCGACAGCCGCGACCGACACTCCACGCTCCTCCGCCCAGGCGGGCAGGAACGCCATCAGCAGGTCGAGCGCCGCGAGCACCGATCCGCTCGCGACCATCGCCTGCCACATCCCGTCGGTCCGCACGAGCCGCGACAGGGTCGCGCCCGACGGTGCTGGGCGCTGGGCCGGGCACCGAGCGGTCCTCCCCCGGCGGTACGCGCCCAAGGGCACCGCCGCCAGCGCGAACCCGGCGGCCACCGTCAGGCCAACTGCCGCCTCCGACCGGGCGCTGGTCGCCAGGTATCCGGCCGCGGTGAGCGCGACCGGCGGGCCCAGCATCTGCCCGACCGAGGCGGCCGCGGTGACCGAGCCGAACCCCCGGTCTCGTTCGGTCTCGCTCGCGCTGCCGGCGACCATCGACTGCTGTCCGACCATGGCCATCAGGTGCGCAAGGCCGAGCGCGGCGCTTGCCACCAGCAGGACCGCGATGCCGCCGGCCCGGAGCGCCACGAGGCTGCCGAGGACCATCAGCACCGCCCCGGCGAGCACCAACCGGGCGGGCCCCAGGACGTCGGCCTGCCGGCCGACCGCGAAGGCGAGCAGCAGCGGGAGCACGGCGAACGACGCGGCGAGCGCCCCCAGCTCGGCGCTGCCGGCCCCCATGTCCAGCGCGCGGTAGCTGACCATCGGCCGGACCACGCTGTACGACGCGTGCAGCAGCACGGCCTGGAGGAGGAGGGCCCGCAGCCCCCTCACGCCTGCGGGTGGAGCGACGACACCAGCGACCCTCTCGTGTGGCAAACGATTGCAGGCTAGCAGAGGGGCTCAGCAGCGGCGGCGGACGACGACGACTCCCGCGAAACGCGATCTGGTCCGACCCGGCGCCGCCCGGCCGGGCGGCGGCAGCTCCGGCGGGTCGGTCGGCGATGGCGCCGGCCCGGCGAGGCGCCGCTGCTCCTCGACCTCCATCCGGGCCTGGTGCCGCGAGGGCCCGTACAGCTCCT
>DASVBQ010000067.1:0-9199 GCA_036375795.1 Actinomycetes bacterium | reverse complement strand
CCTCGAGGACGCCCGCGACGCCCGGCGTGCGGCGGACGTCATCGGCATCCCGTTCTACGTCTGGGACCTCGCGGAGCGGTTCCGCCAGGACGTGGTGGACGACTTCGTCGGGGAGTACGCCCAGGGCCGCACGCCCAACCCGTGCCTGCGTTGCAACGAGAAGATCAAGTTCTCGGCCGTGCTCGACAAGGCGCTCGCCCTAGGCTTCGACGCGGTGTGCACCGGTCACTACGCGCGCATCGTCGACGGCCGGCTGGCCCGCTCCGTCGACGAGGGCAAGGACCAGTCGTACGTGCTCGGCGTCCTGACCGCGGACCAGGTGGCGCGCGCGCTCTTCCCGCTGGGCGGCTCGCGCAAGGCGGACGTACGCCGCGAGGCCGAGCAGCGTGGCCTGGCCGTCGCCGACAAGCCCGACAGCCACGACATCTGCTTCGTCGCCGACGGCGACACCGCGGGTTTCCTGCAGCGCCGGTTGGGCGCCGCGCCGGGCGACATCGTCGACACCGAGGGCGCCGTCGTCGGGGAGCACGACGGGGCCTACGCCTTCACGGTCGGCCAGCGTCGCGGCCTGCGGATCGGCCGGCCCGCGCCGGACGGCAAGCCGCGCTACGTCCTGGACGTCTCGCCGGTCACCCGGACGGTCACGGTCGGCCCGGCGGAGCGGCTCGACGTGACCCGGCTGCTGGGGGAGCGGGCAGTGTGGAGCGGCCCGCGTCCCGACGTACCCACCGCCTGTCTCGCACAGGTCCGAGCCCACGGCGAGGCGGTGCCGGCCACCGCGTGGTGCGAGGGTGCGTCGGTCGTGGTGGAGCTCTCCGACCCGCTGCGGGGGGTGGCGCCGGGCCAGGCCGTCGTGCTGTACGACGGGGAGACCGTCCTCGGATCGGCCACCATCTCGCGGACCGCGTCCGGCGACTCGGATCAGCGCTCGGACGACCCGGTCTCGACCGCTTCGACCTGCTCGTAGGTCTGCAGACAGGCGGACTCATCGGTCCCGATGACTACCGTGGTGGCCGTGAGCGCCGCCGACCCTCCAGAACGTCGCTGGCTGGACGCCGTGATCGCTCGAGCGACGCGCAACGTCGCTGACGGTGGCGGTCCTTTCGCCGCCCTGGTGGTCCGCGGGAACGACGTTGTCGCCGACGGCGTCAACCGGGTCACTCGCGACCTCGACCCGACGGCGCACGCCGAGGTCGTCGCGATCCGGTCCGCCTGCCAGGCGCTGGGCACCTTCGAGCTGAGCGGCAGCGTTCTCGTGAGCTCCTGCGAGCCGTGCCCGTTGTGCCTGGCGGCGGCGCTGTGGGCCCGGGTGGACGCCGTGCACTACGCCGCCGACCGGGACGACGCGGCGGACGGCGGCTTCGACGACCGCGCCTTCTACGAGCTGTTCGACCGGCCGCGCGACACCTGGGACCTTCCGGTGCGCCAGGTGTCGGTCCCTGATGCCACGGCCCCCTTCGAGGCCTGGCTGGCGAACCCGGACCGGGTGGAGTACTGACGGCCGTGACGAGCCCCGACCAGGAGGTCGGCGCGGCGGCGTTCCGGCCGGCTGCCGGCTGGGCCAGCGGCGTCGGATCGATGCCGGGCACCGACCCGCGCGAGGCGGCCGCGGTCGTCGCCGGCGAGCTGGCCGACCTGCCGCACCTGCCCGAGCTGCCGGCCCGGGGACCCGGCGCCGACATGGTCGGGCGGGCCGCCGGGCTGCTCGTCGACCTGCACGTCGACGTGCAGCCGTCCGGCTGGCGGCTCGTGCACCGGCCCGGGATGGACGAGCGGCGAGCTCGAGCCTTCCTGTCCGCGGACCTCGACGCGATCGAGGAGGCCTGCCAAGGGATGGTCGGGCCGGTCAAGCTGCAGGTCTGCGGTCCGTGGACGATGGCCGCGTCGATGCGGCTCTTCAGTGGCGAGCCGGTGCTCTCCGACGCAGGCGCCGTGCGTGACCTCGCTGCCTCGCTGACCGAGGGGCTCGTGGCCCACGTCGCCGACCTGCGCCGCCGACTGCCCGGCGCGCAGCCCCTGCTGCAGCTCGACGAGCCGTCGTTGCCGGCCGTCCTCGCCGGCGGGGTGCGCACGACGTCTGGCGTGCGCAGCCTGGAGCCGGTGCCGTCGACGACCGCCGAGGAGTTCCTGCGCTCGGTGGTCCGCGCGGTCGGCCTGGTCGGCGCGCCGGTCGTCGTCCACTGCTGCGCCGCGCGGCCGCCCGTGTCGCTGCTCCAGCGGTGCGGCGTGGCCGGTCTCTCGCTCGACCTCACCGTGCTGCCGAGGGATCTCGACGACGAGCTCGGCGCGGCGGTGGAGGCGGGGCTTGCCCTCCTCGCCGGGGTCGTCCCCGCCGTGCCCGTGCCGGGCGGCACTCTGTCGGCGCCCGCCGATACGGTCGGGCCGGTGCGACGGCTCTGGCACCGGCTCGGGCTCGATCCGGCTGCGCTGCGGCTGGTGGTCGTCACACCGACCTGTGGCATGGCCGGGGCCGACCCGGGGCACGCCGTCGCTGCGCTGCGCCTGGCCCGGGCCGCAGCCCGTCAGCTGGCTGACGACCAGGAGGGAGAGCGCTAGGTGGTCGAGGCACCCGACCCGGATCCGGCTCGCGCCGACATCGGGGTGAGCACGCCGCTGGAGGTGACCCACCGGCACGCTGAGCTGGCGGAGCGGGTCGACCAGGCCCGCTTCGACTACTTCGTGCGTGACTCGCCCACCATCTCCGACGCCGAGTACGACCGGCTGATGCGCGAGCTCGAGGCGCTGGAGGAGGCACACCCCGAGCTGCGCACACCGGACTCGCCGACCCAGACCGTGGGCGGCACGTTCTCGACCGACTTCGCCGCGGTGGACCACCTCGAGCGGATGATGAGCCTCGACAACGCCTTCTCCCTGGAGGAGCTCTCGGCGTGGGCCGACCGGGTCGAGCGCGACGCGGGCGGTGGCGACCTGCACTACCTCTGCGAGATCAAGGTCGACGGGGTCGCGATCAACCTGCTGTACGACAACGGCCGGCTGGTCCGCGCCCTCACCCGCGGCAACGGCGTCACCGGTGAGGACGTGACGCTCAACGTCCGCACCCTCGAGACCGTCCCGCACCAGCTGTCGGGCGACGCGGTGCCCGAGCTGCTCGAGGTTCGCGGCGAGGTGTTCTTCCCGGTCGAGGAGTTCGCAGCCCTCAACGCCCGGCTGGTCGAGGCGGGCAGGGCACCGTTCGCCAACCCGCGCAACGCGGCGGCCGGCTCGCTGCGGCAGAAGGACCCGAGGGTCACTGCGACCCGCCCGCTGCGGATGGTCGTCCATGGCGTGGGGGCTCGGAAGGGCTTCACACCGGCGCGGCAGTCCGACGCCTACGAGGCGCTGCGCGGGTGGGGCCTGCCGGTGAGCGACCGGTTCCGGGTGCTGGACGACCTGGCCGGCGTCACCGCCTACATCGAGCACTACGGCGAGCACCGCCACGACGTCGAGCACGAGATCGACGGTGTCGTGGTCAAGGTCGACGAGGTGTCGGTGCAGCGCCGGCTGGGCTCGACGTCCCGGGCGCCGCGATGGGCCATCGCGTTCAAGTACCCACCCGAGGAGGTCAACACCAAGCTCCTCGACATCCGCGTCAACGTCGGCCGCACCGGCCGAGTCACGCCGTACGCCGTGATGGAGCCGGTCTTCGTCAGCGGCTCCACCGTGGAGATGGCGACGCTGCACAACGCCAACGAGGTCCGCCGCAAGGGCGTGCTGATCGGCGACACCGTGGTGCTGCGCAAGGCGGGTGACGTGATCCCGGAGGTCGTCGGCCCGGTCGTCGACCTGCGCGACGGGTCCGAGCGCGAGTTCGTGATGCCGACCGTGTGCCCGCCGGAGGTCGGTGGCTGCGGCACGCCGCTCGCGCCGGCCAAGGAGGGCGACGTCGACATCCGCTGCCCCAACAGCAGGTCGTGCCCCGCGCAGCTGCGCGAGCGGCTCTTCTTCGTCGCCGGGCGTGGGGCCTTCGACATCGAGGTGCTCGGCTACGAGGCGGCGCAGGCCTTGCTGGAGGCCGGTGTGCTCGAGGACGAGGGCGACCTGTTCTCCCTCACCGAGGACGACCTGCTGCGCACCGACCTGTTCCGGCGCAAGGACGGCGGTCTCACCGCCAACGGCGCAAAGCTGCTGGCCAACCTCGCGATCGCCCGGGAGCGACCCCTCTGGCGGGTCGTCGTCGCGCTCTCCATCCGGCACGTGGGGCCAACCGCCGCGCAGGCGCTGGCTCGCGAGCTCCGCTCCATCGACCGGATCCGGGAGGCGTCCGAGGAGGAGCTGGCATCGGTCGACGGCGTCGGTCCCACCATCGCCGCCGCGGTGCGGGAGTGGTTCTCCGTCGACTGGCACCTCGAGGTCGTCCGCAAGTGGCGCGAGGCCGGCGTGCGGATGGAGGAGGAGGCGCTGGACGAGGGGCCGCGCCCCCTGGAGGGACTCTCGGTCGTGGTCACCGGCTCGCTCGACGGGTTCTCCCGGGACCAGGCCACGGAGGCCATCCAGTCACGGGGCGGCCGGGCCGCCAGCTCGGTGTCGAAGAAGACCGACTTCGTCGTGGTCGGCGACAGCCCCGGCTCCAAGGCCGACAAGGCGGTCCAGCTCGGCGTCCCGGTGCTGGACGAGGCCGGCTTCCGGGTCCTGCTCGACGACGGCCCGGACGCCGCTCGCGCGCTGGTCCGGCCCGGCACCGGCGACGCGCCGTAGCTGTCGGAGGCTCCTCCAGTCCGTACCTCTGTCGGCCGACAAGATCACCTGCGCTGCGGGTCACGACCTGGCAGGCGCTCGCCGCGACGGGCTGCGACTCCGCGCAGGGCTACCTCATCAGCCGTCCGTGCCCGGACCCGAGGTGACGGACTGGCTCGCGGGGTGTGGCTGAGCGAGCGGGAGGGCGCCGAGCCGATCGCCCTGTCGGGCCGCCCCTAGGATGAGGGTCCGCCCGTCACCGGGAGACCCGCCACCCCACGAGGAGCTCCGCCCGCATGTCCGACAGCGGATCGATCACGCGCGAGGAGGTCGCGCACCTGGCTCGGCTGGCGCGGCTCGCGCTCGACGACGACGAGCTCGACCGCTTCGGCCCGCAGCTCGACGTGATCATCGGCGCCGTGTCGCGGATCGGAGACCTCGACACCGCCGACGTGCCGCCCACGTCGCACGCGCTGCCGCTCACGAACGTCACGCGGCCGGACGAGGTGCGTCCCGGGCTCACTCAGCTGCAGGCGCTCGCGGGCGCCCCCGCCGCCGAGGACGGCCGGTTCCGCGTCCCGCGGATCCTCGGGGAGGAGGCGTGAGCGTGGGCGCGAACACCGGCACCGACCTGGTGCGCCTGACGGCCGCGGAGACGGCTGGTGTGATCGCGCGTGGCGAGGCCAGCGCGCTGGACGTCACCGACGCATACCTGGAGCGCATCCGGGCGGTCGACGGCGCCGTCCACGCCTTCCTGCACGTCGATGCGGAGGGTGCCCGAGAGGCGGCCCGGCGGGTCGACGCCCGGCGGGCGGCGGGAGAGGACCAAGGCCCGCTGGCCGGCGTACCGCTGGCCCTCAAGGACGTCATCACCACGGAGGGCATCCCGACCACGTGCGGGTCGCGAATCCTCGAGGGCTGGGTGCCGCCGTACGACGCGACGGTGACCCGCCGGCTGCGCGAGGCCGGGCTCGTCATCCTCGGCAAGACGAACATGGACGAGTTCGCCATGGGGTCCTCCACCGAGCACTCGGCGTTCGGGCCGACCCACAACCCGTGGGACCTCGCGCGGATCCCGGGCGGGTCCGGCGGCGGGTCGGCGGCGGCCGTGGCCGCCTTCGAGGCGCCATTCGCGATCGGCACCGACACCGGCGGCTCGATCCGCCAGCCCGCCGCGGTGACCGGCACCGTCGGGGTCAAGCCGACGTACGGCGGGGTGTCCCGCTACGGGCTCGTCGCCCTGGCGTCCTCGCTCGACCAGGCCGGACCGTGCGCTCGCACGGTGCTCGACGCCGCGCTGCTGCACAGCACCATCGCCGGCCACGACCCGCTCGACTCCACGTCGGTCGACGCGCCGGTGCCGGACGTCGTCGGCGCAGCCCGTGCCGCCGACGTGCGCGGCATGCGGATCGGCGTGGTGCGGCAGTTCTCCGGGGAGGGCTACCAGCCCGGAGTCGAGCAGCGGTTCCGCGAGGGGGTCGCGCTGCTGGAGGAGCTCGGCGCGACGGTCGTCGAGGTCGACTGCCCCGCCTTCGACTACGCGCTGCCGGCCTACTACCTGATCCTGCCGAGCGAGTGCTCGTCCAACCTCGCCCGCTACGACGCGATGCGCTATGGGCTGCGGGTCGGCGACGACGGGGTCGCCAGCGCCGAGGACGTCATGGCGGTCACGCGCGACGCGGGGTTCGGGCCGGAGGCCAAGCGGCGCATCATGCTCGGGACGTACGCCCTCTCCAGCGGCTACTACGACGCCTACTACGGCCAGGCGCAGAAGGTCCGCACGCTGATCGTCCGCGACTTCGAGGCCGCGTTCGAGCAGGCCGACGTGCTGGTCTCGCCGACGACGCCGACCACCGCGTTCCGCATCGGGGAGCGTGTCGACGACCCGCTCGCGATGTACCTCGCGGACCTGTGCACCATCCCGTCCAACCTCGCCGGCAACGCGTCGATGTCGCTGCCGGTCGGGCTCGCTCCCGAGGACGGCCTGCCGGTCGGTCTGCAGGTCATCGCACCGCCGCTTGCCGACGACCGGCTCTACCGCGTCGGCGGCGCGCTCGAGGCGGCACTCACCGACCGCTGGGGCCACCTGCTGATCGACGAGGCACCGCAACTGGCGACGACGACGGAGGGCACGGCGTGAACAACATCAAGACAGTCATCACATTCATCGGCACGGTGCTGGCGGGCCGCACTGCGCTGGCCCGCGTACGCCAGGCCCGTGAGGACGGCGACGGTATCGAGCTGCTCGACGCCGCGCTCAACACCCTCGTCGTCATCACCGGCACGATCGTCATCATCCGGCGCCTGCGCCGCGGCGAGGAAGAGGCCTGAGCCCGTGACCGTCGGCACCGCTGCTCTCATGGAGTTCGACGAGGCGGTCGCTGCTTTCGACCCGGTCCTCGGCCTCGAGGTGCACGTCGAGCTCGGCACGGCCTCGAAGATGTTCTGCGGCTGCGCGACGACGTTCGGCGCCGAGCCCAACAGCCAGGTCTGCCCGACCTGCCTCGGGCTGCCCGGCTCGCTGCCCGTGCTCAACGAGACCGCCGTCGAGTCGACGATCCGGGTCGGGCTCGCGCTCAACTGCGACATCGCGTCCTGGTGCCGCTTCGCGCGCAAGAACTACTTCTACCCGGACATGCCGAAGAACTTCCAGACCTCGCAGTACGACGAGCCGATCTGCACCGACGGCTGGCTCGATGTCGAGGTGTCGGGGCCGGACGGCGTCCGCACCGTGCGGGTGGAGATCGAGCGCGTGCACATGGAGGAGGACACCGGCAAGTCTCTGCACGTCGGGGGCTCGACCGGTCGCATCCACGGTGCCGACTACTCGCTGGTCGACTACAACCGGGCCGGCATCCCGCTCATCGAGATCGTGACCAAGCCGATCGAGGGCACCGGTGCGTCGGCCCCGGAGGTGGCCCGGGCCTACGTCACCGAGCTGCGCGAGCTCATGCGCACGCTCGGCGTGTCCGACGTGCGGATGGAGCAGGGGTCGCTGCGCTGCGACGCGAACGTCTCGCTGCGCCGGTCGCGGTCCGACCCGCTCGGGACCCGGTCCGAGACCAAGAACGTCAACTCGCTGCGCTCGGTGGAGCGCGCGGTGCGCCACGAGATCTGCCGCCAGGCCGCGGTGCTCTCGGGTGGTGGCCGGGTCGTCCAGGAGACCCGTCACTGGCACGAGGACACCGGCAGCACGACCTCCGGCCGGTCCAAGGAGCAGGCCGAGGACTACCGCTACTTCCCCGAGCCGGACCTGGTGCCGGTCGCGCCCGACCTCGCCTGGGTCGAGGAGCTGCGGGCCACGCTGCCCGAACCGCCCGCCGTGCGCCATCGCCACCTGCAGCAGCAGTGGGGGCTCTCCGACGTCGACATGCAGGCGCTGGTCAACGCCGGCGCGGTCGACCTCGTGGAGGAGACGGTGGCCGCCGGTGCGCCGGTCGCCGCGGCGCGCAAGTGGTGGCTCGGCGAGCTCGCCCGGCACGCAAACGAGCGGGACACCGACGTGGGCTCGCTGCCGATGACGCCGCGGCAGGTGGCCCGCCTGGTCGCCCTCGTCGACGCCGGCACGCTGAACGACAAGCTCGCCCGCCAGGTCATCGAGGGTGTGCTCGCAGGTGACGGTGAGCCGGACGAGGTCGTCGAGAAGCGCGGCCTCGCCGTGGTGAGCGACGACACCGCGCTGCTCGCCGCCGTCGACGAGGCGCTGGCCGCGAACCCGGACGTGGCGGAGAAGATCCGCGGCGGCAAGCAGGCCGCGGCGGGAGCGATCGTCGGTGCCGTCATGAAGGCGACCCGCGGGCAGGCCGACGCGGGCAGGGTCCGCGACCTCGTCCTGGAGCGCTGCAGGTAAAGAGTCCGTCCCCGGGGGGTCAGGTCGGCGCAGAACGGGGCAGGAGCCCGGTCATGCTCTCTCTCGACCAGGCAACGACTCTCTGCACCGCGGCCCAGGCTGCCGCCGGCGACCTCGGCGTCCCGATGTCGTTCGCGGTGATGGATCCCGCCGGGCACCTGGTGGCCTTCGTCCGGATGGACGGCGCCCCGTGGATCTCGGCGGACGTCGCGCAGGGCAAGGCGTGGACGGCTGCGGCGTACGGCAAGCCCAGCGACGCGCAGAAACAGAAGATGGAGCCGATGCCGAACTTCGCCTCGGCACTGAGCGCCATGACGGGCGGGCGCTTCACACCGCAGACCGGAGCGGTTCCGGTCTATGGCGACGGCGTACTGCTCGGGGCGATCGGCGGCAGCGGCGGGACCGGTGCGCAGGACGAGGCGGTGTGCACCACCGCGGTGGAGAAGTCAGGCTTCTCGACCAGCGGCTGAGAACAGCCCAGGCTTCGCGACCACCAACTGGGAACAGCCCGGACGTTGCCGCGGCGGACCGTGCTCGCTGACCACGCGACACAACTGCTGTCCCTGCTGCTGCTGTGACCGATCGAGGGCCACCCACCGCGCACCTTCCTCAGATGTGTCGCCGGCTCAGCTCGCCGGCTCAGCGGTCCGGTGCCGACAGTGGCACCGGCACGGA
>DASVBQ010000055.1:0-9234 GCA_036375795.1 Actinomycetes bacterium | reverse complement strand
GGACCGCCGTTCAGCGCACGAGGAGGTCGTACTCGAGGCCGAGGAATGCTCCGTACCGCGCGGCCGCCTGCTCAACAGCTGCGCGATGTGACGGGCGGAGCTCCCCGTTGTAGGGACTGATCTCGAAGACGACGCGGCGGCCGATTGTGCGCTTCATCCCGGCGATCATCTGCGCGTCGACCAGCGCCATGCCGATCGCGGACTCCCGGCCGACCCGAACGACCCCAGCACTGTCGAGCACCATCCGGCTGTCCTGGTAGCCGCGGTAGATCTCGTCCAGGATCTGCAGCAGGTGCCCCGTCGGCGCCAGGCGTCTCGTTGGCGGCGCATCACCGATGGCGTGCCAGAACGTGCGACCTTCGTGATCGAAGGAGGCAAGCCGGTCTCGCACCTGCGAAAGGCCTCGCCGCACGTCGCTGAGCGGGAGCGTCGCCCAGTAGGCGAGGTCGCGCTCTGTGGCGGGACCGTGACCGGTGAAGTATCGCAGCGCCAGCTCGGCGAGCGCTTCGTCGCGGTCAAGCCGTCTGGCTGACGGCACTCGGTCGGCGAAGGCGGCGTACGTGTGCGCCGCCCGGTCGAGCCGCCGACCGCTGCAGACGAGCCGGTCCAGCTCCAGCAGGGCGAGCAGGAGCATCAGTAGCTGCCCGCCCGGCTCGACGCCGTGCCTACGGAGACGGTCGGCAAGCTGCTCGCGGGTCTGGTCCGGCTGATCGGACAGGGCGTCGAGAACGACCGAGATCGCCCGGTCGAGCCCGGAGCCGGCCAACCCGCAGGTCTCCTTCAGCTGCCGAACGATCAGCGGACGGACGCGCGGCGCGGTCAGTTCCAACAGCCACCCGATGTCCTCGGCCGCGACGAAGTGCCAGGTTGGTCGCAGCACGTGGGTACGGATCACCCTGCCCTGGTCGAGCAGCGTCTCGAGCTCGCCCCGGTCGGGGTGCTGCGTCCGGCTGGCGACCGCCCAAGCGGCTTGGCTCGCGTTCTCGGCCTGGACGGCGAGCAGACTCCGGATCGCCTCGGTCGCCGACGGCGCGTGCGGCGCGACGAGGTGCTGACTGCGCAGCCGCCACCTGGCGATCTGACGATCCGTGGTGGTCACCGCTCGAGCGTCGTCGACGGCATCGCCTCGAGCAAGGTGTCCGCCCTTCCGCCGGCAGGGAACCCGCCGCGGATGTTGTGCATGCCGCCGGTGGCGTGCAGGAGGACGATGTCAGCATGCCCGAGGAGGAACGGACCGGCGTGCGGCTGACCAACCTGGACCAACCCCTGTTCGCCGACGCTGGCGTGACCAAGCGCGACCTGGTCGACTACCTGGACGCCGTCGCGGACCGGCTGGTGCCGGTGCTCGCGGAGCGGGCGCTGAGCGTCATCCGGGTGTTGCGCGGGCAGGCGCCGTTCATGCAGAAGAACCTGCCTGCCTACGCCCCCGCGTCGATCCGGACGCTCGACGTCGCGACCCAGGATGGGAAGCGCGTAGTCCGTTATCCCGTCTGTGACGACCGGGAGACTCTGCTCTGGTTCGCCAACCAGCGGTCGGTCGAGTACCACCCGACCCTGTTCCGTGAGCTGGCGTTCGACGCTCCCACGCATCTGGTCGTCGACCTCGACCCGCCTGAGGGGTCCGACGCCTTCGGGCGGGCAGTCCTGGCGGCGGTCCTCGTGCGACAGGTGCTCGGCGATCTCGGCATGGCGGCGCTGGCGAAGACCAGCGGAGCGAAGGGCGTGCACGTCGTCGTACCACTGGCACCCGGCCAGCCGGCGCTGGACGTTGCAGCCGCCACCCGCGCTGTCGCGGTGCGCGCGGAGCGACTCGAACCGACGCTGACGACGACGGAGTTCGTCGTCGAGGAGCGCGGCGGCAAGGTCTTTCTCGACTCCACGCGAGCCGGTGGGGCGACCGTGGTGGCGGCCTACAGCCCGAGGGTTCGGGCCGGCGTCCCGGTGTCGATGCCGGTGGCGTGGGACGACCTTGCTGGTGTCTCGTCGACCGAGTTCACGATCGCAACCGTTCCCCGCCTGCTCGGCGATGCCGACCCGTGGACCGCGCTGATGCCGCCGCCACAGGTCCTCGACCGGGGGCTGGTCGAGGAGGGGCACACGATCCCGGTCGCCCGGGTGGCGGCGATGCATGCCGGCAAGCGCCGCGCCCGCGAGGCCCGACGGGCGGCGGGGCCGAACCTCTGACGCCGTGAGGTGTCACAGCCGGGCGTTCCGTCTTGTCATCTGGGGTGCAGGTAATCCTCGATGACGGAGCTGACAATGAGAGTGTTTGTCGCAGGAGCGACGGGGGCGATTGGACAGCAGCTGGTGCCACGTCTGGCATACGCGGGCCACGAGGTCTATGGCATGACGCGTAGCGAGTCGAAGAAGGCCCTGCTCTGCGAGCTTGGAGCGGTGCCGGTGGTCGCGGACGCGCTTGACCCCGATCAGGTCGCCGAGGCCGTGGGCGGGGCGAGACCAGACGTGATCGTTCATCAGCTGACGGCGATCGGAGCTTTGGACATGCGTCACTTCGATCGCGACTTCGCGCTGACCAACCGGCTGCGGACGGAGGGCACGAACCACCTGCTCTCGGCCGGGCAGGCCGTGGGAGTGCAGCGGTTCGTCGCGCAGAGCTACTTCGGCGCGTACGCGCGCACCGGCGCAGCCGTCAAGAGCGAGGAGGACCCGTTCGACCCCTCGCCCGCCCGGGAGATGCGCGAGACCCTGGCGGCGATCCGTTACGTAGAAGAGGCGGTCCTCGATGCGCGATGGACGGAGGGGGTCGTGCTGCGCTATGGCGCGTTCTACGGGCCGGGCACCTCGATCGCCCCGGGCGGGGAGCAGGCTGAGATGGTGCGTAAGCGCAAGTTCCCGCTAGTCGGCGACGGTGGCGGCGTGTGGTCCTTCATCCACGTCGCCGACGCCGCGACCGCGACGGTGGCGGCGGTCGAACACGGCAACCGCGGGGTCTACAACGTGGTCGACGACGACCCCGCCCCGGTCGCCGAGTGGCTCCCGGCGCTGGCGCAGCGGTTGGGCGCCAAGAAGCCGGTGCGGGTGCCTCGTTTCGTCGGACGGCTGTTCGCCGGTGAGGCCGGTGCTGTGATGATGACCGAGCTTCGCGGTGCCTCCAATGCCAAGGCGAAGCGCGAGCTCGCGTGGCGCCCGAAATATCCGAGCTGGCGTGACGGGTTTGCGGCATGAGCGAGGCCCGCGAGCAGCTGCTCGACGAGCTGCGACCGGTGTCCTTTGCGATCGCCTACCGGATGTTGGGCAGCGTCTCCGAGGCCGAGGACGTGGTGCAGGAAGCGCTGCTCCGGGTTCATCAGGCGCTTGACGCAGGCGAGCAGATCGCATCGCCGCGCGCGTTCGTCGCCACCGTGACCACCCGGCTGGCGATCAACGAGTTGCGCTCTGCGCGGGCCCGCCGTGAGCTCTATGTCGGCGAGTGGCTGCCGGAGCCGATCATCACCGGTGGCCACGATGATCCGGCCGAGCACGCCGAGACAGCTGATTCGCTGTCGCTGGCCATGTTGGTGCTGCTGGAGAGCCTGTCGCCCGAGCAACGAGCCGTGCTGCTGCTGCACGACGTGTTCGGCTACGGGTACCCGGAGATCACGACGATCGTCGGCAAGAGCGAGGACAACGTGCGCCAGCTCGCTACCCGCGCCAGACGCCATGTCGAGCAGCGCAGGCCCCGCTTCCGAACGACGCGGGAGCAGCAGGACGAGCTAGCACGACGGTTCTTTGCGGCCGCCCAGCACGGCGATCTCGCTGGGCTCGAGGCGCTGCTCGCGCACGACGTGGAGCTGACTGGCGACGGCGGCGGCAAGGCTCCGGCGCTCGCGCGGTCGCTGCGTGGGCGCAGCCGCGTCGCGCGCACGCTGATCAGCTGGCTCCGCCTGGCCGGCCGCGTCCCCGGCGTGACGTTGCGCCCCGTCGAGGTCAACGGCGGCCCCGGGGCGCTTTTCCTCGACGGGCAGCAACGGCTCCTGGCCGTGTGGGTGCTGGATGTCGTCGAGGGTCAGATCACCAGCGTCAACTCGATCGTCAACCCCGACAAGCTGGCGCACCTCGGGCCGGTCGGCGACTTCGGTTCTCTCCTGCAGTCCGCGCGGTGACCGGCGCCGCCCTAGAGTCGGCGCATGGCCGAGATGAGCATGAACAAGGTGATCCACGGGGCTGTACGGCGCGACCTGGACCGGTTCATCGCCGCGCTCAGCGCGTTCGCGCCCGGCGACCTGGCGCGGGCCCGGCAGCTCGAGACGGCATGGACGAACTTCGACGACCAGCTCACGTACCACCACGAGGGCGAGCACACCATCGCCTGGCCGGCGCTCCAGTCGGTAGGCGTCAGCAAGGACCTCCTCGCGACGCTGGACGCGGAGCACGAGACCATGGCCGCGGCGCTGAGGGAGACCCGGTCCGCAATGGGTGAACTCGCCAAGAGGGCCGGCGCGGGGGAGGCCGAGACCGCCCTTGCCGCGGTCCAGCGGCTGCAAGCGGTGACGGTGGCTCACCTCGAGCACGAGGAGGCCGAGATCGAACCCGTCTACCTCGCCAACCGGGACACCGCGGAGATCAAGGCGATGGGCAAGGCGTTCGGACGGGTCAGCCCGGCCAGGGGCGGCCGGTTCTTCGCCTGGGTGCTCGACGGGGCCTCGGCGGAGGAGCGTGCAGCGGTGACCAAGGAGGTGCCCGGCCCGGTGCTGAGCATCATCGGGGGGATCTTCGGCCGCGGCTACCGCAAGGACGTGGCTTCGGTCTGGCGGACCTAGCCCGTCGCCGGCGAACCGACCCGTCGACAACGTTCACCACGCGCCCGCTGCCCGTGTGGGTGCTGCCGTCGGACGAGAGCGAGCCGGTCGCCTGCCGCTCAGGCGTCGACCAGCGGTAGGTCGGGGTTCGGGCGCAGCCCGACCCGGATCGCCTTGGCGCCGGGGCCGTTGGACGCGGTGTCGAGCGCCTGCCGCCAGTCCGCCAGATCGAAGACCTGGGTGACGAAGCCGTCGACCGGGTACGCCGGGTCGGCCAGCCACTCCAGCGCCACCTCGTGTGTACGCCTGCCGCCGAGCGCCTGCTCGGGGCCAGGGTCCGTGGTCCCCTGCACGGTGAGCTCGCGCCTCCAGAGCAGTGACCAGTTCATCTTCTGCTGACCGGCGGCGCCGATGAGGATGAGCATCCCCCTGGGCCGAAGCATGTGGAACGCCAGGTCGATCGTCTCGGGAGAACCGACGCAGTCGACCACCAGCTCAACTCCTCTCTCCAGGAGCGGGAGCTTGGTCATGGTCGCGCGCAGCAGGCGACCACCGTCCTGCTCGGCCAGCTGTTCCAGGGCCGCCGCCCCGACCGGGAGCGTCCGGTCGGCGCCGACCCGCACGGCCCAGGACGCGCCGAACTCGCCGGGGCTGACCACCGAGATGTGCAGCTCTGGATGCAACCGCTTGAGCGCGGCGACGCTGAGCAGACCGATGGCACCGGGGCCGATGACCACGGCCCGCTCACCCTGGCCACGCCACTGAAGCACCGAGTGAAGTGTCAACGCTGCAGGCTCGGTCAGCACCGCGCGAGTCGATGGCATCCGGCCGACGGGGAACAGCATCGACTCGTGGGCCAGCACCTGCTCGGCCATGCCGCCACCAAGCGCACGTACGTACCCCAGCGTGACGCCGCCGCAGCCGGTCACTCCCGGCAGGTCGAACCGTTCGCACAGGTTCGGCATGCCGGCCGCGCAGTTGCGGCAGACGGGGTCGAAGCCGCGCTGCGCGCAACTGATGACGACGTCGACGGTGACGCGGTCGCCCTCCTTCACCCGGGTCACGCCCGGCCCGACCTCGTCGACCACGGCAACGATCTCGTGGCCCGGGATCACCTTGGTCTCGGGGTAGAAGGCGCTGAGCACGAACGAGAGCTTGGCGTGGGCGAGGCCGACGTCGGACCCGCAGATCGCGGTCAGCTCGGGTCGCAGCCTCACCCAGCCCGGCGCCTTCGGCAGGGCGGGTGACGGCTCGTCCGCCACCAGGGACAGGATGCCGCGCGGCCCCCACCCCGCGCCCTTCCCACGACCTCCGGGCGCCTTCTGGGAGGCGGCGGTGTACAGGTACCGCGAGGTGGAGATGTCGGCCAGGATCGCGCGCATGCCACAGCCCTTCTGCACGGGTAGTCAGTGTGCGTAGGCGGTCCGGTCGGCCGCGACGCCGAGGCCGTCCGCGAGCGATCGGACCGCGTACGTGGCGACCCGCTCCGTGACAGGCAGCGGGGATCGCAGCTGCGCCTCCCAGGCGATCCGGGTCCCGCCGCCGGCGGTCTCGTCCAGGGTGACGAAGCCGTGGAAGAAGCGCACGCCGGGCACCCCGGTGGCCGCGTACTCCAGACGATGCGGCGCTTCCGCGACCACGACGGTCTCGGTCAGGCTCAGCCGCATCGGGCCGCCGTCCAGCCTGCGGACCGTTCCCACCTCACCGCCGTCGGCGGGTCGGTGCACCACCTGCGAGCGCGCGAACGGGGACCAGTCGGCCATGTGCTCATGGTCGAGCAGGATGCGCCAGACCTGGGCAGGCGTGGCGGCGGACAAGGCGCTCGCCACCGCACGTCTGACCGGGGCTCGGGACGGCGCGAAGCCGAGCTCGAGCAGGTCGAACGGGTTGACGGGCAGCCTCTTGCCTGGGGCCCGGTGGTAGAGGAGCTCGATGCTGAAACCGAGCGGGTCGTTGACGTACGTCGCGGTCCACAGGTGCTTGAGCAGCGTCGACTTCGTGGTGTTCGGCGTGATGCCGGCCTCGGTGCACCTGCGCACCATCTCCTGCTGGTTCGCGAGCGAGCGGAACCCGAAGGCGACGTTGAGCAGGCCGTGGTCGCTGATCCGGTATCCGTCCGGCCAGGGCCTGCCCACCGGGTCGGTGTAGTGGACGACCTCGACGAAGATGTCCTGGGCGCGGAGCAAGAGCGTCTCGCGGGTGGCGCCCGCCAGCCCCCAGAGCTGCTCGTGCTCGGGGGTGTGCAGCCTCACGTCGGACTCGACGGGAAGCCCGAGTACGTCGACCCAGGTGCGCCGTGCGGCGGCGAGGTCGGGCACCGACAGGGTGACGAACCGGGTGACCGCGGCCGCCTCGTAGGGACGGTTCCGGCGCTCTGCCGCGCGTGGGTCGTCCTCCATGACCTCCAGCAGCACGCCGTCGGGGTCGCGGACGCAGACCCGCCGCTTCCCCTCGCCGCCGACCGGGTCCGACAGCGTGGTGCCGCCGCGCCGGAGCAGCCGCTGCAGTGTCGCGTCGAAGTCGTCGACGTGGATGCCGATGGTCGTGTAACCGATGTCGCACGGTCGCCAGTCGACCGGCAGCGGCCTCGCCTCCGGCTTGGTGAACTGGAACAGCTCGAGCTGGAAGAAGTCCTGCCGGTCCAGCAGCCACCAGCAGATGCTGGTCGCGCCGGGCACGCCCTGGATGTCGGCCGACCCGAGGACCGGGACGAACATGTAGGTGCCACCGGACTCCTGGTAGCCGAACACGTCCCGGTACCACCGTTGCGAACGCTGCACGTCAGCGACGCTCATCGCGATCTGGCTCAGCGGAAGTTCGGCCATTCCTGCGCTCCTCGTCGGCAGGTGCCGGGACGACCGATCTCGGCCGCACGGATCGCTGCCTTCCGGCGTCTGCGCCCGCGTGAAGCCTGCTGCCGGTGCTGATGCTGCCGGAAGGGTCGTTGGTCCCGCAGGTCCGGGGGCCGGCCGATCGAGGCTATGAACACGCCCGTGCCGCGCTCCCGCGGGTGACGCGCGGCACCGAACCGCAGGAGTGGCAAGTCGATCGCATCAGTCGATGACCCGGTTAGCGTGGCCGCGTGAGCATCGAGGTGAGGCCCGCGACGGCGGACCGGTTCGGCGATGTCGCCACCATGCTCGGGCCCAGGAATCCCGACTCTTCTGTGTGCTGGTGCCTCAGCCATCGGCTCGACTGGAAGACCAACCGAGAGCTCGTCGGACCGGCACGGGGCGAGTACGTCAGGAAGCTCTGCGCCCGCGACGTCGCGCCAGGCGTACTGGGATACGAGGGGGACGAAGTGGTCGGGTGGGCCGCCGTCGCACCCCGCGCGGAGCTGCCGTTCGCCCGGTCCACCAAGATCCCGCACGTCGACCAGCTGCCCGTCTGGTCGGTGTGGTGCATCCGGGTGCGTCCTGGCCACCGCCGGAAAGGCGTCTCGCACGCGCTGCTGCACGGCGCGGTGGCGTACGCCCGGTCGCAGGGAGCGCCGGCGATCGAGGGATATCCGGTGGACAACCGAGGCAGGAAGGTTGACCTGACCATGGCGTACGTCGGCACCCGCGCCCTCTTCGAGCGAGCCGGCTTCACGAAGGCCGCCGACACGAGCTCGGTCTCCGGCGGGTTCCCCCGTGTGCTCATGCGGCTGGATCTGCGCTGACGAGTGAGCGGCACCGCTGAGAAGTGGACCCGCCCCGATCGGCGTGTCGGCTCGTGCAACCGGTCCAGTTCGCCTCGACGGGCCGGTGGACCTACGGACCGACGATGAACGGCATGGTCGCCAGGCGTGTCCGCAGTGCCTCATCGGCGGTCACGCCAACAGCGGACCTTCGACGCGGTTGACGGAAGTGGACCGGGTGCGCGCGGCGTGCCGCACCGCGCGGCCGGTCCACTTCGCCTTGACGGCGACGGCCGGTGAGGCATCGAATCCATCAGGAATCGAGAAGCGCCGGGGTGCCGTCAGACCTAGCCTTCGTCACATGGCCGGCACCACGCCGAGCTCGAGCCTCGAGAGGTAGGCCGGAAATGCCCGCGAAGAGTTCCAAGACCGAGTCCGACGGCTTCAGTGCCGAAGAGCGCGCCGCGATGAAGGAGCGCGCCGCCGAGCTGCGCGCCGAGGGCAAGAAGGGCGCCAAGCAGGCCGACGGGCTGCAGGCG
This sequence comes from Actinomycetes bacterium, assembly GCA_036375795.1. Taxonomy (GTDB): domain Bacteria; phylum Actinomycetota; class Actinomycetes; order JACCUZ01; family JACCUZ01; genus DASVBQ01. The sequence goes on along the minus strand of DASVBQ010000055.1, from coordinate 337 downwards.
GTCCTCGACCGGATCGCGGAGATGGCGCCGGCGGATCGTGCGCTTGCCGAGCGCGTCCACATGACGGTGACCGCCACCGCGCCGGAGCTCTTGGCGAAGACCTGGTACGGGATGCCCGCCTACACGAACGCGGACGGCAAGGTCGTCGTCTTCTTCCAGGACGCGGGCAAGTTCAACTACCGGTACTCGACCCTGGGCTTCCAGGACGCGGCGAACCTCGACGACGGCGACCTGTGGCCGGTGTCCTATGCGCTCCTCCAATGGAGTCCCGCAGTGGAGAAGAAGGTTGCCGAGCTGGTGAAGGCGGCGACCTCCTGACCTCGAGGAGGACGGCCTC
>DASVBQ010000052.1:0-7192 GCA_036375795.1 Actinomycetes bacterium | reverse complement strand
CCCGTGCGGACCTCCGGCTCGCCGTCGGCCAGCAGCCCGACCCGCCGGGCGATGGCCGCCGCCGTCGCCGGATGGTCGCCGGACATGACGACCACCCGGATGCCGGCGTCGTCGAGCGAGCGGAGCACCGGGCCCAGCCCCTGGCGCGGCGGGTCGGTCAGCGCCACCAGACCCGCGAGCCGCAGCGGAGACGGCAGGGTCGCTCCGGCCAGCTCGGCCGGACCGTCGGCGACCACCAGGACCCGATACCCCTCCGCCGCCCTGTCGTCGGCCCAGGCAGCCGCGCGCCGTGCCACCTCGGCGGGACCGATGCGGCCGAGGAGGGACTCCGGGGCGCCCTTGCAGACGACGAACGCCGCGCCCTCCCCGCCGTGGGCGGTGGCCATCCAGGCGCGCTCGCTCTCGAAGGGGATCTCGGCGCGCCGCGGGTACGTCAGCCGCGTCGAGGTCACGTCGACGTCCCCGCGCTGGGCGAGGGCCACCAGCGCGGCCTCGGTGGGGTCGCCGATGGGGCGCCAGTGCCCGGGCCGGCGGGGATCGGGCTCGAGCTCCGCGTCGTTGCACAGCGCGACGTCACGCAGTAGCCGACCGAGGTCGTCGTCGCCCCCGACGTCCTGGCGGGCCGCGATGGAGCCCACCGGGTCGTAGCCCTCGCCGGTCACGTCGTACTCCGCAGCGGCGGTCCAGACCAGCTCGGCCACCAGGCGGTTCTCGGTGAGGGTTCCGGTCTTGTCCGTGGCGAGCAGCGTCACCGAGCCGAGGGTCTCGACCGCCCGCAGCTCGCGGGCGATGGCCGCGTGCCGCGCCATCCGGTGGGCTCCGAGCGCGAGCGAGAGGGTCAGGACGGCGGGCAGGGACTCGGGGACGGCAGCTACTGCCAGGCTGGCGGCGCTGATGGCGGCCTCGCTCGTCGACTGCCCGCGCAGGATCGCGGACAGCATCACGACGCCCGAGATCGCGACCGCGGCCACGGTGAGCTGCTGACCGAGCCGGGTCAGCCGGCGCTGCAGCGGCGTGGGCCCGGGCCGCGCGGCCACGACCATGGCCGCGATCCGTCCCAGTGTGCTCTCGGGTCCGGTCGAGGTGACCACCGCCTGCCCGCGGCCGCGGGTGACGGTCGTTCCTGAGAACAGCTGCTCCCCCGCGGGCTTCCCGATCGCCATCGACTCGCCGGTGAGGGCCGAGTCGTCCGTCTCGAGCAGGTGCGCCTCGACCACCTCCGAGTCGGCGGCGACGATGTCGCCGGCCTCGACGAGCAGCAGGTCGCCCGGGACGACGTCGGCGCCCTCGACGAGGACGTCGACGCCGTCCCTGCGCACCCGGGCGTGCGGTGCCGCCATGGACCGCAGCGCCGCGACCGCCCGCTCCGCCCGCAGCTCCTGGATGACCCCCACGGCCGTGTTGAGCGTGACGACCATCGCGATGACGGCGGTGTCGGCCGCATCACCCTGGGACAGGGTCAGCGCCGCGGCACCGAGCAGCAGCATGATCATCGGGTCCCGGAGCTGGCGACCCACCCGCCAGAGGACACCGCGCCGCACGGCTGCCGGCACCGTGTTCCTGCCGTGGGCCAGCAGCAGGGCAGCGGCCTGGGCGGACGAGAGCCCCTCAGGCCGCCCCCGCTGTGCGCCGGGGCCGCCCGAGACGCTCGCAGCCGGTCCTGCAGTCATCAGTCCGTGCGGTGCACGACCGCCACCGGTCCCGTGGCGTGATGCAGGACCCCGTGGCCCACCGAGCCGAGGACGACACTGCGTACGGCGCCTCGGCCGTGCGAGCCGACGACGAGCAGCCGCGCTCCCGCGGCCTCCGTCACGAGCGTCCGGACGGGGTGGCCCCGGACCACCTTGAGCTCGATCGTGACGTCCGGGAACTTCTCGGCCCAGCCGGCCATCGACTCGGCCAGCACCCGCAGCTCCTCCTTGTGGACCAGCGTCGCGTCGTACACCAGCGGCAGCATCGCGCCCGGACCGACCTGGGAGGGGTCGGTCCAGGTGTGCACCGCCCGCAGCGGCTCGCCCACGGACGACGCCTCGCGCAGGGCGAACTCGATGGCCGTGGTGGACAGCTCCGAGCCATCCACGCCGACGACGACGCCGTGCCGTGGCTTCTCGTCGTCCGGCGGAGACGGCACGGCGATGACGGGGCACTCCGCGTGCGCGGCCACGTGCAGGGTGGTCGACCCGAGAAGCAGGCCGGCGAACCCGCCCGCGCCACGGCTGCCGAGCACAACGGACTCGGCCGTCTTCGACTCGTCGAGCAGCGCGGCGACGGGTGATCCGGCCTCGAGCCGGGACGTCACGTCCAGCTCCGGGTAGGCCATGCCGAGCACCTCGACGGTGTCGTCGAGGACGCGCTGCGCCGAGTTGCGCATCACCCCTTCGATCTGCGGCTCCCACCCGACCGTGGGTCGGACGGTGTACTGCGACGGCTCGTAGGCGTGCACGACGCTCAGGCGCAGGTGCCGCCGCCGGGCCAGGTCCGCGGCGTACTCCACCGCCGCCCGGGCGGGGTCGGAGCGGTCCACGCCGACGACGACGGTGTTCCTGTCCATGCTCCTCATGAGGTCCTCCTCGACTGCCTCCTCACCCAGGACACCGTGTGCCGGGGCGGCGAGGGAGAGTGCAAGGGCGCCCGCTTCCGGGACGAAGGTCCTTAGCCCTGGCGACGACCGACACTGCGACCGGCGGGAGCTCGCGCCTACGGTGCGGAAGGACGGTCGGGCGGCGTCTGGCGGCTCGACGTGCCATTCGGAGGAGGACGCCATGCGCGCGCTGGTCTACCACGGGGACGGACAGAAGTCGTGGGACGAGGTCCCCGACCCCACGGTGCTGGAGGACACCGACGCCATCGTCGGGATCGATGCGGTCACCATCTGCGGGACGGACCTGCACATCCTCAAGGGTGACGTCCCGGCGGTGACACCCGGCCGGGTCCTCGGGCACGAGGCCGTCGGGACCGTGGAGGCAGTCGGCCGCGCCGTCCGTAGCGTCCAGCCCGGCGACCGGGTCTTGGTGTCCTGCATCAACGGCTGCGGCACGTGCTCCTACTGCCGCGAGGGCCGCTACGGACAGTGCCTCTCGGGCGGAGGCTGGGTGCTCGGCCACCTGATCGACGGGGTACAGGCGGAGTACGCGCGAGTGCCCTTCGCGGACATGTCGCTCTACCGGCTGCCGGAGAGCCTGCCGGCCGAGCGCGCGGTCCTGCTGGCCGACATCCTGCCGACCAGCTACGAGGTCGGGGTGCTCGCCGGTCACGTCCGCCCGGGCGACACTGTCGTGATCGTGGGCGCCGGGCCCATCGGGCTCGCCGCGGTCATGACGGCGCGGCTCTACTCGCCCTCCCACGTCATCGTCGTGGACCCGGCGCAGACCCGGCTCGACGCGGCGAAGCGCTTCGGCGCGGACGTCGTGGTCAGCAACGCCGAGGGCGACGACCAGGCCGCGACGCTGGTCGCGGACCTGACGGACGGCCTCGGTGCGGACGTCGTGATGGAGGCGGTCGGCGTGCCGGAGACCTTCGAGCTGAGCACCCAGCTGGTGCGTCCAGGCGGGCACGTGGCGAACATCGGCGTCCACGGCAAGCCGGCCACGCTGCACCTGGAGAGCCTGTGGATCAAGGACGTGACCATCACGACGGGGCTCGTCGACACGTACAGCACCCCCCGGCTGCTGCGCCTCGTCGAGAGACACCAGATCGACCCGTCGCCGATGGTGACGCACACCTTCACGCTGGCAGAGATCATGACGGCGTACGACGTGTTCAGCCGGGCCGGTGAGACCGGCGCGCTCAAGGTGCTGATGACGAAGTAGCCCATCGGCATCGGCCGACATGCGCGAAAGGGCCCCTCCCGCGACCGACGGGAGGGGCCCTTCGACGATCCCGGACCGCCCCGTGACCTCCTCCTGGGCTACTCCGCGGACCAGGCCTGCTGCGGCACGGCCTCCTTGCCGACCCGCACGCTCGCCGGGCCGGACATGTCGAGGTGCACCGGGTGGTGCTCGATCGCCTCGATGTCCTTCTCCGCGGTCCCGAGCAGCTTCTCGGCGAGGTCGTGCAGGGCGCGCGCGACGGCAACCTCCTCGCCGACCTCGGGTACGTCCGGGTCGAGCGGTGCGCGCCGGGCCCGCCCGTGCCCTTCCGGATGCTGCGGTGCGTCGCTGTGCAGGACGGCCCGCGCCGTCGTGTCGTCGCCGTCCTCGTGCAGGAACAGCTCCACGTGCCACGTCTTCACGAACATCGCCGCCCCACCTCCTGTCCTCTCGTCGGGCTGCTGTGCTGTGTTGTCGGTCAGGGGCGGGGACTCGGGGCCAGCGAGTCCGCGACGTCCTCGGCCCAGGACCGGATCTCCACCCAGTCGCGGTAGTCGCCTTCCGCGACGTGCACGCCTCGGATGGCCGTCCGCTCGGCGCGGCTGAGCTCGGCCAGGCGCAGCCGGCCGGAAAACGTGCGGGAGCCCCGGGCGCCGACGAGGTCGGCCAGGGCAGGGACGTCCGACGCGTCCTGGGCCGGCACGGCCGGGTCGCCGACCGGTCCGCTCGAGAACAGCCAGACCGGGCGGTCGGAGAGCGCGGCCGCGTTGTGGCGGACCAGCGCACGGGCGGGGAGGAGCCACCGGCCGAGGTAGACGGCGCTCCCGATGATGACGGCGTCATAGTCCTCGACCGCGTCCACATCGTCGGCGGGTAGGACCTCGACTACGTGGGACGGGTCGTCGTCGACCGTGTCGCGCAGCACCGCCGCGATGGCCTCGGCAATCCCGGCCGTCGCGCCGTGCCGGCTCGCGAACGTGACGAGAACTCGCATGACGCCTCCTTCGGCCCTGTCACCTGAAGGCTCGCCGCAGGCGCGGGGAGGGAGCAGGGCTGAAGGGCCGCGCCGCCAGGGACCTTCGGTCCTCGGCCGGTTGAACCTGCACGACGACGGCGGCGTCAGGTGGCGGAGAGGGAGCGCTGGCCGAGCTCGAGGACCATCTGCGGAGCCCGCCCCGGGCAGAGCCGCTCGCGGACCTGGCTGCGCAGCACCGGCAGCTCGAGCACCCTGTTGTGGAACCGCGCCTGCAGCCACGAGGCGGTCGCGGTCAGCAGCACCCGCTGCAGCGCCTGTCCCGCCCGCAGCCAGTCCGCCAGCTCGTCCCCGTCGGTCACGAGCAGCAGGACCCATCCCACGCTGTCGGCGTCCCAGACCGCCCGCGGGCCGGCGCCGGGCCCCTGACCGTCGATCCGACCGACGATGTCGTCCATGGCCTGCAGCGGTCCCCCGGGCTGCACCGGCACCAGGTCGGCGCCCTCGGACCGGGCGGCGGCCGTCAGGAGCGTGACGAGCTCGGCCGGCACGTCGGGGCGGCTGAACGGATGCCGGCGGGTGCGCCGGTCAGGCAGCGCGAAGTACAACGCCTCGTCCTCGGCTGAGAGTGGGTGCCGCTCTCCGGCCGACACCCGGGCCAGCAGGTCCGGCTGCACCGGGTCCGGCATGACCGTCACGTGCGGCTGCAGCCCGAGGTGCCCGACCGCCAGCCGCAGGTTGAACAGGGCGGCGCCGCACCCGATGGCCGTCTGGCGCGGGTCCACGTGCTCCGAGGTGGTGTCGGCGAGCAGCTCCACGTCACCGTGCCGGATCCGTAGCCGCCAGGGCCGATGGCCGAGCGGGGACGGGGCGCGGTCGGCGGCGCTGGCGAGCTCGGGCATGGCGTCTCGCAGCGCGGACTCGTAGCTGCCAGGCATGCGGCGGCGACGTAGACGGGTGGTCACCCCACCGATGAAACGGCACCGGGCCGCCCGGCCGGAGGGCCGAAGGTCCCGACATGCACCACCATGTGACCTCGGCGCCGCCTACGCTGTCAGAGATCGACAGGTCGGGGTGCCTACGCTGGCGGCAGATCGACGGGACGAGGTGACGACACGTGGCCATCGACGAGAGCCGCCATCCCTCGGCCGGGCTCGACCCGCTCGGCCGGGCGCGGCTCGACGAGCTGCTCGAGGAGGTCCTCGAGCGGGTCGGCGAGGTCCTCGACACGCAGGACCGGCTGCGCGGGCTGCTCGACGCGGTCGTCACCCTGGCCGGGGACCTGTCCCTCGACAGCGTCCTGCAGCGCATCGTGACGACCGCGAGCGAGCTCGTCGGCGCGCGGTACGGCGCGCTCGGCGTGCTGGCCAGCGCGAACACCGAGGACGAGCGGCGGTTGCGGGAGTTCGTCACGCACGGCCTCAGCGACGGCGAGCGGCGACGCATCGGTGACCTGCCCCGCGGCCACGGTCTGCTGGGCCTGATCATCGACGAGCCGTCGCCGGTGCGGTTGGACAACATCGGCGACCACCCGGCGTCGTTCGGCTTCCCGGCCAACCACCCGCCGATGAACAGCTTTCTCGGGGTCCCCATCCGGACGCGGGGCAAGATCTTCGGGAACCTCTACCTCACCGAGAAGCGCGACGGTGCCTCGTTCACGCTCGAGGACGAGCAGGTGGTCGTGGCGCTCGCGGCGGCCGCGGGCGTCGTGATCGAGAACGCCCGGCTGTACGAGGAGGCGGAGCAGCGGCAGCGTTGGCTGGAGGCCGCCGCCGAGATCACGACTGCGCTGCTCGGCGATGTGAGCCGTGAGGAGGCGCTGCAGCTGGTCGCCGACCGGGCCCGGGAGGTCGCCGAGGCCGACCTGTCATCGGTCGCGCTGCGCCGTGACGGCACGGAGGACCTCGTCGTCCAGGTCGTCTCCGGAGTACACGATGCCGCAGTCGGTGCAGTGGTCCCCGACGACCTCGGTGTCGCCGGGGCCGTCCTGTCCACCGGAGAGCGCGTCGTGGTCGGCGACGTCGAGACGGACCACCGCTTCGCCGGCCACCAGCTCGAGCCGCCCTTCGACCAGGCGCAGATCGGGTCGGTCGTCGGGCTGCCGCTGTGCACGGACGGTGCCCTCACCGGAGTCCTCACCCTCGCCTGGGCCCGGGGACGCGACCAGGCCGCCACCGAGACCGACATCCAGCTCCCGGTGGCCTTCGCCGAGCAGGCGGCCCTTGCCCTCCAGGTGGCCAGCGCGCGAGAGGACCGCGCCAGGCTCGCCGTCTTCGAGGACCGGGACCGGATCGGCCGCGACCTGCACGACCTGGTCATCCAGCGGCTCTTCGCGATCGGCCTGACCTTGGAGAACGCCGCGCGCCTGGCCGCCCGGCCCGAGGTGACGGCCCGCATCACCTCGGCCGTC
>DASVBQ010000043.1:0-3236 GCA_036375795.1 Actinomycetes bacterium | reverse complement strand
CCAGGAGGCCAACCCCTTCGTCGAGGTGGTCCTGCACGAGGAGCGACTGGACTCGACCAACGTCTTCGACATCTTCCGGCCGTACGACCTGATCGTCGACGGCACCGACAACTTCGCCACGCGCTACCTGGTGAACGACGCTGCCGTGCTGCTGGGCAAGCCGTACGTGTGGGGGTCGATCTACCGCTTCGACGGCCAGGCCAGCGTTTTCTGGGCCGAGCACGGGCCGTGCTACCGCTGCCTCTACCCGGAGCCCCCGCCGCCGGGCATGGTCCCGTCCTGCGCCGAGGGCGGCGTCCTCGGCGTGCTCTGCGCGTCCATCGGGTCGATCCAGGTCAATGAGGCGATCAAGCTCATCGCCGGCATCGGCGACCCGCTGGTCGGCCGGCTGACGGTCTACGACGCGCTCGAGATGCAGTACCGCGCGGTCAAGGTCCGCAAGGACCCCGAGTGCGCGGTCTGCGGCAAGAACCCCCAGATCACCCTCGAGACCGGGCTCATCGACTACGACGCGTTCTGCGGCACGATCAGCGACGAGGCGGCCGAGGCCGCGAAGGGCTCCACCATCTCGGTCAAGGACCTCAAGGAGATGATGGACGCCGGCAAGGACTTCTACCTGGTCGACGTCCGCGAGCCCAACGAGTACGAGATCGTCTCGATCCCCGGCGCGACGCTCATCCCGAAGGACCGCATCCTGTCCGGCGAGGCGCTCGGCGACCTGCCGCAGGACAAGCCGGTCGTCCTGCACTGCAAGAGCGGTGCGCGGTCGGCCGAGGCGCTCGCGGTGCTCAAGGGCGCCGGGTTCTCCGACGCGGTGCACGTCGGCGGCGGCGTGATCGCCTGGGTCAACCAGATCGACCCGTCGCAGCCCACCTACTGACCGCGGCCGTCGCCCGGAGCATGATCGGGGCGATGGAGCGGCTACTGGCCGCGGCGCGGCTACCGGACGGCACGTCCCTGCCGTACGTCGAGCAGGGCGAGCGCTCCGGCGTGCCTGTGGTGCTGCTGCACGCCGTGGCTGAGTCCTGGCGGTCCTGGATCCGCCTGCTGCCGCACCTCCCGCGGGACGTGCGCGCCCTGGCCGTGACCCAGCGTGGGCACGGCGAGGCCGACAAGCCGGCCGAGGGCTACCGGCTGGAGCAGGCGGCGGCCGACGTCGTCGCCTTCCTCGACGTCCTGGGCATTTCCCGGGCGGTCGTCGCGGGGACGTCCAGCGGGGGGCTCGTCGCGCAGCAGGTGGCCGTCGACCATCCGCGTCGGGTCCTCGGCCTGCTGCTGGTCGGGTCGCCGGCGTCGCTCCGCGGCGCCCGCGCACCGGGCTGGGTCAGCGACGTGGCATCGCTGGCCGACCCGGTCACCCCCGAGTTCGCCCGCGAGTCCGTCGACAGCTTCCCGGTCGGCCGGGCCCTGCCGCGGGACTTCGTGGCCCTGATGGTCGAGGACGGCTGTCAGGCGCCGGCCTGGGTCTGGCGAGCGGTGATGCGTGGGCTCTTCGAGGCCGACCCGCCCACCGAGTCGGGCATGATCACGGCGCCGACCGTCGTGCTCTGGGGCGACCGGGACGGCCTCCTGACGAGGGAGCACGAGGAGCGGCTGGTCGCGGCGATCCCCGGCTCCCGCCTCGTCGTCTACGAGGGCACCGGCCACCTGGTGCTGTGGGAGGAGCCGGAGCGCGTCGCAGCCGACCTCGTCGACTTCGTGCGGAGCCTCCCGACCACCTGAGGCGAACCGCGTCGGGGCCTGCTGCGTCGTCACTTGCATAGGCCCGACCGAGGGGTGGTGTCGCATGACCGTCGTCCGCAAGCCACGTCCGGTCGTCGTGCGCCGGCCTGCGCCGCTCGACCTGCGCACCCCGAGGGGCCGGGAGCTGCCGTTCTAGGCTCTCCGCACATGGGCGCAGACGTGACGGTCCGCGACGAGCGGTCCAAGCACCGGTTCGAGGTGCTGGTGGACGGCACCGTCGCCGGCTTCACGAGGTACAAGCAGGAGGGCGACGCGCTCGCCTTCGTGCACACCGAGGTCGACGACGCGTACGCGGGCCGGGGGCTCGGCTCGCGACTCGTCAGCGGGGCGATGGCCGAGATGCGCGAGCGAGGAGTCGGCGTGCTGCCGTACTGCCCGTTCGTCCGGTCCTACCTGCAGCAGCATCCCGAGCTGCAGGACGTCGTGCCGGTCGGCGAGCGGGCGCGGTTCGACCTCGGCTGACGGGACCCGTCAGCCGGCCGTGGCCGTCGTGTAGCGCACGGTCATCCGCAGCGACAGCCCGTCCGGCTCGTCCCTCATGCGCTCGAGGTGCCGCCGCGCCGCTCCCCACGCGTCGCCCCGCGCGCTTTCCGGGATGCGTTCCCAGAAGGTTCGCATGCCGTGTGACCACGACCACCGCTGCCAGTGCTCCGGGTTCTCGAACCGGACGACGTGCGCGCGCACCCGAGACGACGCGTCGACGAAACCCGCCTCGGCGAGCAGCGAGTGCAGTGACTCGTCGGAGCCGAACGGGTCCGGTTCCTCGTCCTTCTCCGCTGACGAGCCGCTGTCCCGGTCCGGGAAGACGTCCTCCAGCCAGGACCAGCGCTCGTCGTTGCGCCCGACGAACGTCGTGATCGCCAGGCGCCCACCGGTTCTCACGGCGGCGCGCCAGGCGCGCAGCCCGGCGAGCGGGTCGGGCAGGAAGAAGACGACCAGAGAGGACAGGACCGCGTCGTACGCGGCAGCCGGCAGGGTCGGCTCCTGGGCGTCCATGACCTCGACCTGCACGTTCGCCAGGCCGCGGTCGGCCGCCTCCGCGGCCGTGAGCACCACCATCGTGGGCGCGAGGTCGAAGCCGTGCACCGTGCCCGCCGGGCCTACGGCGTCCGCGGCCGCGAACAGCGCGGCGCCTCGGCCGCAGCCCACGTCGAGCACCTGGTCGCCCGCGGACAGGCCGGCGTCCTCGACCAGCGTCGCGCCCACGAGGGAGAAGAAGTCCACGCCCGTCGCGTCGTACGTGCTCGCCGCGCGGTCGAACACCCCCGCGATCGCGGCCCTGTGGTCGGTCACGCTGCGCAGTCTGCGCGATGCTGAGCCCGTGCACCAGGAGCCGTACGACGAGCAGGTGCTCCGTGTCGTCGAGTCGATCCCGCCGGGCCGCGTCATGTCGTACGGCGACGTGGCCGAGTACCTCGGGTCGGGCGGGCCGCGTCAGGTCGGCCAGGTCATGTCCCGCAGCGGCGGCGACGTCCCCTGGTGGCGGGTGATCC
>DASVBQ010000035.1:0-5827 GCA_036375795.1 Actinomycetes bacterium | reverse complement strand
CCGGCACCGTCGACGCCCAGCGGCTCGGTGGTGATGTCGATGTCCATGGAGCCGGCCAGCGCGTAGGCGACGACCAGCGGCGGCGACATCAGGTAGTTCATCTTCACGTCGGGGTTGATCCGGCCCTCGAAGTTGCGGTTGCCGGACAGCACCGACACGACGGCCAGGTCGTTGTCGTTGACCGCCTGGCTGACCGCGTCGGGCAGCGGGCCCGAGTTCCCGATGCAGGTCGTGCAGCCGTAGCCCACGAGGTTGAAGCCGAGCTTGTCGAGGTACGGCGTGAGCCCGGCGCGCTCGTAGTAGTCCATGACCACCTTCGAGCCGGGAGCCAACGTGGTCTTCACCCACGGCTTGCGCTCGAGGCCTTTCTCCACCGCCTTCTTGGCCAGCAGCGCGGCGCCGATCATCACAGATGGGTTCGAGGTGTTGGTGCATGACGTGATGGCCGCGATGACCACGTGGCCGTGGTCGATCTCGAGCTCCTGCCCGTCCAGGCTGACCTTGGCCGGGTTGGACGGCCGGCGCAGCTCCCCGTGGTCTGGGGCACCGTGCGGCACGCCGTCGCCGTTGGTGCCGTGGAAGGCCGGAGCGTCGCTCGCCGGGAAGGACTCGGCCGATGCCTCGTCCACCCCGCTCGGCTCCGCGGTGCCTCCGGTGGCGTAGTCGGCCAGGGCGTTGCGGAATCCGGCCTTCGCGTCCGAGAGGGTGACCCGGTCCTGCGGCCGCTTCGGGCCGGCGATCGACGGCACGACGGTCGCGAGGTCGAGCTCGATCGTCTCGGAGTAGGCCGGCTCGGCCTTCGGGTCGTGCCAGAGGCCCTGCGTCCTCGCGTACGCCTCGACGAGCGCGACCTGCTTGTCGTCGCGCCCGGTCATCTTCAGGTAGCGCACGGTCTCGTCGTCGATCGGGAAGATCGCGACGGTGGAGCCGTACTCCGGGCTCATGTTGCCGATCGTGGCCCGGTTCGCCAGCGGCACCGCGGACACACCCTCGCCGTAGAACTCGACGAACTTCCCGACGACCCCGTGCTTGCGCAGCATCTCGGTGATCGTGAGGACGAGGTCTGTCGCGGTCGCGCCCTCGGGCAGCTCGCCGACGAGCTTGAAGCCGACGACCTTCGGGATGAGCATCGACACCGGCTGGCCGAGCATCGCCGCCTCGGCCTCGATGCCGCCGACGCCCCAGCCGAGCACGCCGAGGCCGTTGACCATCGTCGTGTGCGAGTCGGTGCCCACGAGGGTGTCGGGGTAGGCGACGCCGTCCCGGTCGAACACGACGCGGGCGAGGTACTCGATGTTGACCTGGTGCACGATGCCGGTCCCGGGCGGGACGACCTTGAACTGGTCGAAGGCGGTCTGGCCCCAGCGCAGGAACTGGTAGCGCTCCTTGTTGCGCTCGTACTCCAGCTCGACGTTGCGCTCGAAGGAGTCCGGTGCGCCGAACAGGTCGGCGATGACGGAGTGGTCGATGACCAGCTCGGCAGGGGCCAGCGGGTTGATCTTCGCCGGGTCCCCGCCGAGCTCCTGCACCGCCTCGCGCATGGTGGCCAGGTCGACGACGCACGGCACGCCGGTGAAGTCCTGCATCACCACGCGCGCCGGCGTGAACTGGATCTCGGTGTCGGGCTCGGCCTGCGGGTCCCAGCCGGCCAGCGCCCGGATGTGGTCGGCGGTGATGTTCGCGCCGTCCTCGGTGCGGAGCAGGTTCTCCAGCAGGATCTTCAGCGAGTACGGGAGCTTCTGGCTGCCGTCCACCGCGTCGAGCCGGTAGATCTCGTACGTCGAGCCGCCGACCTCGAGCTGGCTCCTCGCACCGAAGCTGTCCTGCGTAGCGCTCGCCACGACCGTCTCCTCTCATCCGCCTTCATCCTGCCGCAGGCACCGCAACCGGAGGAGGCGCCCTACGCAAGGAATCTCGATATCAAGATACATCATACCGAGACACTGGCTCCGAGGACCCCACCCGCCTGGTCGCGTCCGCAGACAGGCGTACCCGGATCACGGTGGAACCGATCCACAAGCCGGCTTCCGCCCGCCAGACGGGCCTTTCACCGTGATCCGGGCCCGGACCGCGCCTGCCCGTCCGGGAGGATGCGACACATGACGTTCCCGACGTACGACACCGAGGCCGCGGTCCGGGACAGCCTCGGCAGGCAGTCGTTCATGCGCCTGCTCGGTGCCGGGGCGACCGTGGTGGAGCCCGGCCACGTCGTCATCGAGGTTCCCTACCGCGAGGACCTCTGCCAGCAGAACGGCTTGCTGCACGCGGGCGTCCTGACCTCCGTCGCCGACTCCGCCTGCGGCTACGCCGCGCTCACGCTGATGCCGGAGGGCAGCGACGTGCTCAGCGTGGAGTTCAAGGTCAACCTGCTGGCGCCGGGAGTCGGCGACCTGTTCCGGGCCGATGCACGGGTCGTCCGCGCCGGCCGCTCCCTCACCGTCTGCCAGGCCGAGGTCGTCGCCGTCCGCGAGGGCCGACCCGACGTGTCGGTCGCCCTCATGCAGGCCACCATGATCACCCGCTGACCCCGGGGCGTCGGCCGCCCTCGCACGAGACGTGACCGGGTGACCACCGACAGCGAGAGTCGCGTTCGTCCCCTGGCGCGCTCGCTGAAGTCGTCGCAGTCTGGTCGTATGCGACAGCGCCGGTCCCCCGCGCGGGCCGCCAGCCGGACCGCGGAGGACTGGCTCCCGCTGGAGGTGCAGGGCAAGCCCAGCCTCTACGTCCAGGTGCAGAAGTCCAACGGCGCCAAGGGCGTGCATCTGTCCGGCGGCGAGGAGGCGCTCGCGCAGTCCTTCGCGATGCAGCGCCGGGCTCTGGAACGCGCCACCGAGGAGCAACGGTCCGGTCGTCAGACCCGGACCAGGACGATGTCCGTCTGGCTGGTCGTCGTCCTGGTGGCGCTAGCCCTGACGGCGGTCCTCCCCTTCGCGCTCGGCTCGTAGTCCCGCCCGGCGGTTCGCGTCCGGGTCTCCCGGCCGCTCCGGGACGAGCACGGCGACGCACTCGACGTGGTGGGTCATCGGGAACAGGTCGAAGGCCCGCAACGACTGGAGCGCGTAGCCCCGCTCGGCGAACCACCGCAGGTCCCTGGCGAGCGCCGCCGGGTCGCATGCGACATAGGCGATCCGCCGCGCCTTGACCCGTGAGAGCAGCGACACCACCGCCTTACCGGCCCCCGACCGAGGCGGGTCCAGCACGACGAGGTCGGCGCGACGCATCCGCAGCCGGCGAAGCACGTGGTCCACCCGACCCTGTTCCACGCGGACCGCCGGTCGGTCGGCGAGCCCGGACAGGTTGTGGCGGGCGTCCTCGACCGCCATGCGGTCCGACTCGACAGCCGTCACCCGACCGGCGGCTCCGACCCGCCCGGCGAGAGACGCCGCGAACAGCCCGACGCCGCAGTACAGGTCGAGCGCCGACTCGCCAGGTCGGGGGTCGAGCCCGTCGAGCACGGCACCGAGCAGCGTCGACGCTGCGCCCGGATGGACCTGCCAGAAGCCACCTCCCGTCACGCGGAACGACCGCTCCCCCACGACCTCGGTCAGCGCCCCATCGCCGCGCCCGTCCGGCAGGACCAGCACCTCACCCGTCGCCACCGACGCGGACACCTCGACCGAGGTGGCGTCGGGCCAGCTCCGGCCGGTCACGTCGACCGCGGTCACCAGGTCGTGCGCGATGCGGCACCGGTCGACCGGCACGACGTCGTGCGAGCGGTGCTTGCGCAGGCCCGCCCGGCCCGCGCCGTCGACAGCCCACTGCACCCGCGTCCGCCAGCCGAGCCCGTCGACCGCGCCAGGCACCTCCTCGACCACCACGGCGACGTCCAGTCCAGCCAGCCGCGAGAGCTGTTCGCGGACGACGGCCGCCTTCATCGCCCGCTGCGCCGGGAGTGACGCGTGCTGCCAGTCGCAGCCACCACAACGGCCCGGACCGGCCCACGGGCACGGCGGGTCCACCCGGTCCGGTGAGGCCGAGAGCACGTCGACGGCGTCGGCCCGCCAGAACGACGAGCCGGCGTGCCCCTCGGTGACCACCGCCCGCACCCGTTCCCCCGGCAGCGCGTGCCGGACGAAGACGACCCGACCGTCGTGGCGCGCGACGCAGTGACCGCCGTGTGCGACCGGCCCGACGTCGACGGTGACCGAGACGCCGACCGCGGACTGCCGGGAGGTGCCCTGCTCGTCGCTCAGGACGACCCGTCCCCGCGGCCGACCTCACCGCGCCGGATCGCACCGGGAGCGATCCCTTCCGGCCGGTCCTCGAGGCCGACCGAGCTGGCCAGCTGCCACGGGACGCTGGTCACCATGACGCCGGGCGTGAACAGCAGCCGGGTCTTGAGCCGCAGCGCGCTCTGGTTGTGCAGCAGGTGCTCCCACCAGTGGCCGACGACGTACTCCGGGATCAGCACGGTCACCAGATCCCGGGGGCTTCCGGTGCGGAGGCTGCGCACGTAGTCGATGACCGGGTCGGTCACCTCCCGGAACGGCGAGTCGAGCACCTTCAGCGGCACCGGGATGCCGCGCCGGTCCCACTCCCGCTGCAGCTCCCGGGTCTCCTCCGGGTCGACGCTGACGGTGATCGCCTCCAGCGTCGTCGGGCGCATCGCCCGGGCGTAGGCGACGGCGCGCATCGTCGGCTTGTGGATCTTCGAGACCAGCACGACCGCGTGTGTTCGCGCCGGAAGCGTGACGACCTCGTCCTCGTCGACGATCAGCTCGCGCGAGACGCCGTCGTAGTGGCGGCGAATGCCCTTCATCAGCAGGAAGAGCACGACCATCGCCGCGATCGCGATCCACGCGCCCAGCAGGAACTTGGTGATCAGCACGACGACGAGGACCAGACCGGTGACCGACAGGCCCAACGCGTTGATGATCCGGCTCCGGAGCATCCGCGACCGCACGGCCGGGTCCTGCTCGGTCCTCAACAGCCGGGTCCAGTGCCGCACCATGCCGGTCTGGCTCAAGGTGAACGAGACGAAGACGCCGACGATGTAGAGCTGGATCAGCCGGGTCACCTCGGCGTCGAAGGCGACGATGAGCAGGATGGCGAAGCCGGCCAGGATGACGATGCCGTTGCTGTACGCGAGCCGGTCACCCCGGGTGTGCAGCTGGCGGGGCAGGTAGCGGTCCTGCGCGAGGATCGAGCCGAGCACGGGGAAGCCGTTGAACGCGGTGTTGGCCGCCAGCACGAGGATCAGCCCGGTGACGGTCGTCACGATCCCCGCCATCAGCGGCAGGTTGTCGAAGATTGCCTTCGCCAGCTGGCCGATCACCGGGTCCTGGACATAGGTCGTGCCGTCGGGGAACCGGACCCCTGCCTGGGTCGCCTCGCCCTGCTGGCCGTCGAGCCGGAGCTGCTCGACCACGTCCTCCGCGTAGCGCAGGCCCATCACCTTGGCGAGCACGATGATGCTGACCAGCATCGTGACCGCGATGGAGCCCAGCATGAGCAGCGTGGTGGCCGCGTTCTTCGACTTCGGTTTGCGGAAGGCCGGCACGCCGTTGCTGATCGCCTCGACACCCGTCAGCGCCGCGCAGCCGGACGAGAAGGCGCGCAGCAGGAGGAACGCACCCGCGATCCCGGCGATGCCGTCCTCGTAGCCCGGCTCCGGCTCGAGCTCGAACCGGGCACTGGTGACGTCGGGCAGCTCGCCGAAGAAGTACCGGCCGAAGCCCCACAGCGCCATGCCGAAGATGGCGAACATGAAGGCGTACGTCGGGATCGCGAAGGCCGTGCCGGACTCGCGCACCCCGCGCAGGTTCATCGACATCAGCAGCAGCGTGGCGACGACCGCCACCGCGACCTCGTGCCCCTGGAACGCGTC
>DASVBQ010000031.1:0-5595 GCA_036375795.1 Actinomycetes bacterium | reverse complement strand
ACGCGCAGCCCCCGCCGTTGCGCCCCGGTGAGGCTGACGCCGAGGCGCTGGCCGAGCTGCTCAGCCGGTCGCAGCGACCGGTGTTCGTCGCCGGACGCGGCGCCCTCGCCGCGCGAGCGGAGCTCGAGGCTCTCGCGGACTCCTGCGGGGCGCTGCTCGCCACCTCCGCGGTCGCGAAGGGCCTCTTCCACGGCAGTCCGTGGTCGCTCGACGTCTCCGGCGGCTTCGCGACACCGCTGGCCGCAGAGCTCATCACGGCCGCCGACCTCATCGTCGGCTGGGGGTGTGCCCTGAACATGTGGACCATGAGGCACGGGAAGCTCATCGGCCCGCAGACCACGGTGGTCCAGGTCGACCTCGACGAGGACGCCCTGGGCGCCCAGCGACCCGTCGACCTCGGCGTCGTGGGCGACGTCGGCGTCACCGCAGGGGCCGCCCTCGCCGCGCTCGCCGACCGGCGGCAATCCGGATACCGCACCGACTCGCTGCGCGACCGGATCGCACGCGAGGGGAGCTGGCGCAGCGTGCCCTTCGCCGACGAGAGCCGAGACGGGAGGATCGACCCGCGGGCGTTCACCCTCGAGCTCGACCGGACCCTTCCCTCCGACCGGGTGGTGGCCGTGGACTCCGGCAACTTCATGGGCTACCCGTCCATGTTTCTCTCCGTTCCGGACGAGCGTGGCTTCTGCTTCACGCAGGCCTTCCAGTCGATCGGCCTCGGCCTGGCGACCGCCATCGGCGCCGCTCTGGCCCAGCCCGAGCGCCTGCCGGTCGCCGCGCTCGGCGACGGCGGTGCGCTGATGTCCGTGGCCGAGCTGGAGACCGTGGTGCGGCTCGGCCTGCCGATGGTGGTCGCGGTCTACGACGACGAGGCGTACGGCGCGGAGGTGCACCACTTCGGCCCCCACGGTCACCCGCTCGACACGGTGCAGTTCCCGCCCGTCGACATCGCCTCGATCGGCCGGGGCTTCGGGTGCGAGGGGGTGACCGTCCGCGTCGCCGCGGACATGGCTGCCGTCCGGGACTGGGTGGACGGACCCCGTGACAGCCCGCTGGTCATCGACGCCAAGGTCACTCGGGACCGCGGGTCCTGGTGGCTCGAGGAAGCGTTCGGGCACTAGCTCGGCTGCTTCTCGGTCTCCACGTACTCCCGGAGGTTCTGATCCCACAGCTCCAGCGACGTGTCGCTCGTCGCCTCCATCGTCTGCTCTGGCCAGTCGGCGTACATCTCCGCGGCGTCGTCCGGGTGGGCTTCGGCCACCCAGGCCGCGAACGGTTCCCACATCTGGGCCGAGAAGCCGTTCGACATGAACTCCAGCCCCTGATCCGCCGCGACGATCTTGCCGTCCTGGACGGTGAGGGTGAACACGTTGTCGGAGAACGGGCCCCGACCCAGCTCGTCAGAACGCAGCGCGTAGAAGTCGTACGCGCACCGAACGACCGTCCCGGTCGGTGAGCTCGACTCCTTCGTGCACCTGTCGAGAAGGAACCGGAAGCCGACCGCCTCGTTCCAGCGGATGTCGCGCAGCCATTCGTCGCGACTGCTCCCCTCGGCGAGGTACGACACCACCCGGTCGCTGTCGAACGACGCGTACGCGTCGAGGAAGCCGGTCGCGACCTCCGTCGGGGTGTCGACCTGTGCCGGAGTGACTGTCTCCGCCTGGTTGGAGCCCAGGTCAGGCCCCCAGGCGATGAGCACGATCGCTGCAGCGGCCGCCACCAGTCCTCCGGCGATCCAGCCACGTCGGCGGCGTCGTGCGTCTCGCTCGGTGTCGACGAGGAGGGTCTGGAGCTGCTCGTCGGTGTGTGTTCGGTTCATCGCGTTCTCCGCATGCTGGTGGAGCACCGTGGTCAACCGGCGCTCCAGGTCCGATGTGGTCATGGCGCGGCCTCCAGGCAGCGGGCGAGCGCGGCCAGGCCGCGGCTCGCGTGCCGCTTGACCGAGCCGCGGGACACCCCGAGGGTGTCGGCGATCTCCGCCTCGCTCTGGTCGAGGTAGTAGCGCAGCACGATGACCTGCCGTTGCCGAGGCGGGAGCGCGGTGATGGCCTGCCACATCCGGTCGGCCTCTTCGTGCTCGACGGCGTCGTGCTCTGCCGACGGGAGCGCCTCGGAGCGGGGAGTCATCCGCAGCAGAGAGGCGGTGGCCCGGCGGCCGTGACGGAGCTGGTCGCGGCCGCCGTTGACGACCGCCCGGTTCAGGTAGGCGACCGCAGCATGGGGGTCGTGCAGCTGCCACCATCGGCGGTACAGACCCGCGAACGCCTCCTGCACCACGTCCTCCGCGGTTCCCTGGTCATCGACGAGGAGCGACGCCAGCCCCACCAGGCGTCGGTGGTGCGTGCGGAAGAGGCTCGAGACCGCTTCCGCCCGCCCCCGCCACCGAGGCTCGTCCACCGTGCCGACGTCATGCACGTGGCTCACTCCGTTCACGACGGATCAGACGTCTCAGCGTCTTCTTGGTTGACCGGCGCCGACAAGAACTGCGAGCGGACGAGGCTGGTATGTCGTGTCATTGACGACCGCAACCAACGTGTGACAGGTTCGGACGCGTCATGGCCAGTCCGCTCAGCCCGCTCTGGGACGCCCGGTCCGTGGCCGTGGTCGGCGCGACCGAGCGACCGGGCGCGCTCGGCCGGCTGCCGGTGCAGTTCCTCCAGCGCTACGGCTACCGCGGCTCGATCCTGCCGGTGAACCCCAACGCGCAGACCGTGCTCGGGCTGGCGGCGTACCCCTCGGTGGCCGCCGCGCGCACATCGACCGGCGAGCCCGTCGACCTGGCCCTGGTGATGGTGGCCGCGCCGCGAGTGCCCGACGCGATCGACGACTGCGCCGCCGCCGGGGTCCCGGTGGCCGTGGTGATGTCGTCCGGGTTCGCCGAGGCCGGCGACGACGGCGCGGCCCTGCAGTCGGAGGCTGTCCGGCGCGCCCGGGCGGGCGGCGTGCGCCTGGTCGGGCCCAACTGCATCGGCACCGTCGGGTTCGCCACCGGACAGGTCACGACGTTCTCCCCGCTGTTCTCCGCCGACGACGTGCCGATGCGGGCCGGGTCGGTCGGCTTCGTCAGCCAGAGCGGGGCGCTGGGCTACGGCGCCGTCAGCCTCGCCCTCGCGCGCGGACTCGGGCTGGGCTGGGCCGTCAACACCGGCAACGAGGCCGACGTCGACGCGGTCGAGGTGCTGACCGAGCTCGCCGGGATGGACGAGTGCACGGCCCTGCTGGGGTACGTCGAGTCCCTCACCGACGGCGACGCGCTGCGGCGGCTGGCCGTCACCGGCAAGCCGCTCGCCCTGGTCAAGGCGGGCGCGTCCGAGGCCGGCGCGCGCGCCGCCGCGTCGCACACCGGTGCGCTCGCGGCCAGCGACCGGGTGGTCGACGGCGTGCTGCGCCAGCTGCGCGTCGCCCGGGCCCGCGACATCGACGAGCTGCTCGACCTCGGCGACGCGTTCGAGCAGCCGCGCCGACCGGCCGGCCCCCGGGTCGCCGTCGTCACCACCAGCGGCGGGTCCGGCATCCTCGCCGCCGACGCCGTGGCCGAGCACGACCTCGAGCTCGCGACCTTCTCCGCCGCCACCGACGCGGCGCTCGCGCGCATCGTGCCCGCGTTCGGCTCGGCGGCGAACCCGGTCGACATCACCGCGACCGTGATGAGCGACCCCGCGCTCTTCGACCGCTGCCTCGACGCGGTCGCCGACGACCCACAGGTCGACGCCGTGGTCGCCTGCTTCTGCGTGCTGACCGGGGACGACGTCGACCGGATGGTCGACTCGCTGGCCCGGGTCGCCGACCGGACCGGCAAGCCGGTGCTCGTGGCCCGCACCGGGGCCGACTTCCTCGCACCCAAGGCCGCGGCCGCTCTGCGCTTCGCGGGCATCCCGGGCTACCCGACGCCGGCCCGGGCGGTGCGCGCGCTGGCCGGACTGTGGCAGACGCGCGCCCGGACCGTGCATCCCGACGCACCGCCCCGGCCCGCGGCACCCGCCCCGGCCCGCGGGACCAGTGAGGTCGAGCTGAAGGCGCTGCTGGCCGGTGCCGGCCTGCCGACGCCCCGCGGCCGTCTGGTCACCGGGAGCGCCGATGCCGCCGACGCGGTGGCCGAGGTCGGTGGGCGCGCGGTGCTGAAGGTCGTCGTCCCGGGCCTGCTGCACAAGACCGAGGCCGGCGGGGTCGTCCTCGGCGTGACCACCGACGGCGCGCCCGAGACGTACGACGCGCTGGCCGCGCTCGGCGGCGGTGTGCTGGTCGAGGAGATGGTGGACGGCGGCGCGGAGGTGCTCGTCGGCGTCGCGCCGACGCCACTCGGCCAGGTGCTCACCCTCGCGTCCGGTGGCGTGCTCACCGAGGTGCTCGACGACGCGGTGTTCCGGCTGCTGCCGGTCACCGAGGAGGACGCCCGGGAGATGGTCGCGGACCTGCGCGGTGCCGCGGTGCTGCGCGAGGTGCGCGGTCGTCCTGCCCTCGACGCGGACGCGTTGGTACGCCTGCTCGTCGACGTCTCCGCCGCGGTCGCCGGCTGGCCGGCCGGCTACGAGCTCGACCTGAACCCCGTGGTCGTGCTGCCCGACGGGGTACGCGTGCTCGACGCCGCCTACGTCGCACCGGACGAGGGGGCCTGACGTGGACGTCGGACAGATCGTCGCCCGTGCGGCGCGCCGGTTCGCCCGCCAGGTCGCCGTCGAGGGACCGGACCGGACGTTGACCTTCGCCGAGCTCGGCGACCGGGTCGCCAGGCTGGCGAACGGCCTTCGGGCGCTGGGGTTGCAGCCGGGCGACCGGGTGCTGGACCTGCAGTCCAACAGCACGACGTACCTCGAGACGGACCTGGCGATCCGCGCGGCCAGCCTGGTGCGGGTGGCGCTGAACTACCGGCTGCACCCGAGCGACTGGGCCCGCATCGCCGACGACGCCGGTGCAGTGGCGCTGCTCTACGACGCGCGGTTCGCCGAACAGACCGAGGACCTGCGCAGCGGGCTCGGCCACGGCCGGGTCGTCGTGGTCGGCGACGGGCCGGGCACGGCGTACGAAGACATCCTCCGCCGCGCCGCGGCGACGCCGCTGCCTCCTGTCGACGCCGACGCCTTGTGCGGGCTTCACTACTCGTCCGGCACGACCGGGCACCCGAAAGGCGCCCAGCGCACCCACCGCAACTGGCTGGCCAGCCTGGTCAACATGACCGTCGACGTGATCGGCGCACCGCCCGCGCCGGGCGACGTCTATGCCCACGCCGGGCCGATCACCCACACCAGCGGGTTGTTCGTGCTGCCGTTCCTCGCCACGGGCGCGACCCAGCTGGTGATGCCGTCGTGGGACCCGGAGGCGTTCGTCGACGCCGTCGAGCACCGCGGCGTCACCCACACGGCGATGGTGCCGACGATGGTGGCCCGGCTGCTGGCCCTGCCCGACATGGACCGGTCGCGGCTGGCCGGGCTGCGGATGCTGGGCTACGCGGGCGCGCCGATGCCGCCCGAGCAGATGCGCCAGGCGTACGACCGACTGACGCCGCACCTCGTGCAGTACTACGGGCTGGTCGAGGCGATCCCGCCGGTGACGCTGCTGGACGCGGCCGACCACGAGCGGGGGCTGCGGTCCGAGCCG
>DASVBQ010000022.1:0-8389 GCA_036375795.1 Actinomycetes bacterium | reverse complement strand
CCGGCACGGGCTGCACTTCGACCAGGCGCGGCAGGCCGGCGTCGTCTTCCACATGCTCAGCAGCCTCACCGAGGAGGGGCGGATCGGACTCACCGCCGTCGCGGACACCCCTGCCGCCGCGGACAAGGCATACCAGCGGGCAGAGCGCATCTTGCTCGACGAGGCCCGCGCCGCCCTGGCCGACGGGCCCACGATCGGCTGACTCCGCTCTCGTGCGTCACCGGGTGTGGCGTTCGTACTCCTCGCGGGCCCGCCGGGCGGCCTCGCCGCCGAGGACGACCGCCTGGTTGCCTTCGTCCCAGATCTTGTCGTTCTCGCGGTCGAGGATCACCGAGTCGGGCAGCTCGAACCGGGCCTCGATGAGGTCGAAGTCGATCGGTTCGGCAAGCTCGGCGGTCCAGCCGTGCGGAGCAGGGCGGAAGCCGAAGTTCTCGTTGCGCCACACGACCTCGTTGCCCGCCCGCACCAGCGCCACCATGACCGGCGCCAGGTGCGCCATGGTCGGCTCGCCGTCCCGGTCGTAGGGCTCGATGACCTCGCGATCCTCGCTCACGCTCACCATCCTTCCCGGACGCGTCACCGGCTCGCCACCTCGGTGCCGATCCGTGCAGTCGTGTTGTCCATCGCACGACGCTCGACCACCTCGAACGCGCCGTCCCGCACCCGCTCGTGCAGGTCGGGGACGAAGACCTGCCGCAACCCGCCTTCGCCGAACTGCCGGTTGGCGAACGTGTAGGACACCCCGACCTCCATCTCCTCGGTGGCCTGCAGCACGGTGAGCTGGTCGCGGTAGGTGCCGCGGTAGGGCTCCACCTGCACGCCTTCGTAGAGCCGCCGGGCGTCGGTGCCGACGTCGTCGGCCACCGAGCGCGGCACCGTGAACCCGCTGAGGCGCAGCTCGGGCCGGGCGGACACGGTCCCGGTCGCGATCTGGTCACCGACCTGCAGCCGGGCGTTCCACCACCGGTCCACGCCGACGTACGGCGGCGTGCCCTGGAACGCGGCCGCCCGCCCAGCCGCGGACGTGGGCGGCAGGTTTGGCGCCGGGAGCTCCTGCCGGCCGAGGAGCAGGTCCTGGGCGCGCCGGAGATAGGTCAGCCGCTCGCCTGCCTCGCCCGCGCGGTCGAGCCGGTTGAACGTGGTCGTGACGTCGGCCAGCTCGTCGAGCGTCCGGACCGCCCGCGCCCCTCGCGCGGCCGCGGTCCCCGTCCCTGCCGTGCCGAGTGCCAGCAACAGGTCGGGGACGAGGTGCCCGATCGCTCGGCCCGGTGACTCCTGCCAGGTGTCCCAGTCGACGAGCGCCTTGCCCAGCTCGACCGGGTGCGTGACGCCGAACGCCAGGCCTGCACCCAGGGCCTCCATGTCGCGGACCCAGCCGTGGGGGTCGACCATCAGCCGCGACGGCGAGATCGACCAGGCGAACTCCACCAGCCCGGTGGTCGCCTCCCAGGCCCCGCGCCCGATCTCCGCCACGAAGTGGCCGGCCCGCTCCCACCACCGCGGCTCGCGCGGCGCCTTCGCCCAGGCCTCGGCGATCGCCCGGGCCGCCCGGTCACCGGCCTCCCGCACCCGGCGGCGGGCATCCTCGACAATCGCGGCCGCACGGCTCCGGCCGTCCAGACCGGGGTCGTCGGCCGGCCGCGGGTCCGCCGCCCGCCAGGCCGCCGACTCGCGGGCCGCGGCCTCGTGCAGGCCGATCGCCCGACGCGCGTCGCCTTGCGCGTCACGGAGCACCACGACGTACGCCCGCACCGCCGAGCCGGTCGCGGCGAACGCCCGAGCCGCGTCGTCGAACCGGCCCGGCTCGGCGTCGACGACGCGGCGGAACGCATCACCCGCCGGGCCCACCCACTCCCCGGCGTCGACAGCGCGCAACCGGTCGGCTGCCCCGCCCAAGCCCTCGGCCATGGTGCGGCAACGCGCGACCAGCAGCTCCAGGCGCTCCGGCGAGCCGGGCACCAGGTCGGTCGGTCGCCCCCCGACAGCCGGCCCGGCGCTCACCGCGCAACCTCGATCGGCGCCACCACCACGCCGCGGCGGATCGCCGCCGCCGGCAGCACGACCGTGAACGGACCGCCCGGGTCGACGACCACGCCGTAGCCCTCCGGCACCAGCTCGAGCAGGTCGCCGCCCGAGGCCCTCGCCCAGTCGCACTCCCCCGCATACGCGGCCAAGCGCTCCGCCGAGGTGTGCATCGCCACCAGGCCCGCCCCCTCCGGGCCCACCGCGGCGACCGACGGAGCACCGTCCGTGCCGACCCGCTGCACCCACAAAGGCGCCCGCTCGAACGCAGCCTGCAACGCCACCGGCGACAGGTGCCCCTCACAGAACGCGGCCACCGCAGGGTCCAGCCCGTCGGCCTCGGTCACCGCCGACCGCCAAGCGCGGCCAGGACGGCCGACTCGACCTGCAGGTAGACCCGGCCGGAGTCAGCCAGCATCGTCGCCAGCCGGTCGGCGTCCTCGGTGAGGCAGGCCAGCCCGTGGTTCCACCGGTCGACGAAGATGTGCACAGCCCCTGTGAGCCCGGCGTGCCCGGCATCGTCGGCGAGCGAGGTCAGCGTGCCGCGCGACCGGCGCACCTCGCTCGCCACGGACACCGCCTCGCGCAGCCGGGTGCCAGTGCGGTGCAGCAGCGCGGGGTCGACCTCGATCTGGCTCACCGGCACGACGCTAGAGAGATCGCCCAGGCCCGCCCCGAGAGTTGTCCACAGCCCATTTCCGTCGCCCGACCAGTGGATGGACGTTTGCGACGGGGTAAGGCACCGCCGTGCGCATCACCGACACGAGCGACCTGTGGTGGAAGAACGCCGTCGTCTACTGCCTGGACGTCAAACGGTTCGCCGACTCCGACGGCGACGGCTGGGGCGACTTCCGCGGCCTGGCCGGCAAGGTCGACTACCTGGCCGACCTCGGCGTGACCTGCCTGTGGCTGATGCCCTTCTACCCCTCACCCATGGGCGACGACGGCTACGACATCACCGACTACTACGCGATCGACCCGCGCGTCGGGACGTTCGGCGACTTCGTGGAGTTCATGCGCACCGCACACGACCGGGGCATGCGGGTGATCGCCGACCTGGTGCCCAACCACACCTCCGTCGAGCACCCGTGGTTCCAGTCAGCGCGGCAGGGCCCCGGCTCGCCGTACCACGACTGGTACGTCTGGTCCGACGACCCGCCGCCGACGCCCCCGACCGCCGTCGCCTTCCCCGGCCAGGAGACCAGCATCTGGCAGTACGACGAGACGTGCGGCCGTCACTACCTGCACAGCTTCTACCGGTTCCAGCCGGACCTCGACGTGTCCAACCCGGCGGTACAGAACGAGATCGCGAAGATCGCCGGCTTCTGGCTCGAGCTCGGCATCGGTGGCTTCCGCATCGACGCCGTGCCGTCGCTGCTCGAGACGATGGACGAGGCGTCCAAGGCCCGGATGCCCGACCCGCACGAGTTCCTCCGGGACCTGCGGGCCTTCCTCGGGCGGCGCTCTGGCGAGTCGATGCTGCTCGGCGAGGTGAACCTGCCCCACGACCAGCAGAAGGACTTCTTCGGCAGCGGGGACGCCCTGGAGCTGTCCACCTGCTTCGACTTCATCACCATGCAGAACTTCTGGCTGTCGATGGCCCGCCAGGACGCCAGCCCGCTCGCGCACGCCGTGCAGACCCGGCCCCGGGTGGCGGACGACGGCCAGTGGGCCACCTTCGTGCGCAACCACGACGAGCTCACTCTGGACCGGCTGACCGCAGGGGAGCGCCAGGAGGTGTTCCGCGCGTTCGGCCCGAGCAAGTCGATGCAGGTCTACGGCCGCGGCCTGCGGCGCCGGCTGCCCCCGATGCTCGACGGCGACCAAGACCGGATCCGTCTCGCGTACAGCCTGCTCTTCTCCCTGCCCGGCACGCCGACGCTGTTCTACGGCGAGGAGATCGGCATGGGCGAGAACCTCGCGGCCGAGCAGCGGCTCGCCGTGCGGACGCCGATGCAGTGGACATCGGGGCGCAACGGTGGCTTCTCCACCGCGGCGACGGCAGACCTGGTGGCACCGGTGGTGCGCGGTCGCTTCGGCCCGAAGAACGTCAACGCCGAGGACCAGCGACGCGACCCCGAGTCGCTGCACGCGTTCATCCGCTCGCTGGTGCGCGTCTACCGCGAGTGCCCGGAGCTCGGCTGGGGCGAGGCCTCGATGCTGCCCTGCGAGCAGCCGTCGGTGCTCGCCCACCGGTGCACCTGGGAGGGCCGCTCGATCGTCCTGCTGCACAACCTCGCCGACCGGCCGGTCACCGCGCAGGTGTCCCTGCCGGAGGGTCGCGGGCCGGTGCACCTGGCCGAGCCGCTCGGCGAGACTCGGGTGACGACCGACGCGACCGGACGGTTCGAGGTGCGGTTGCCTCGGTACGGACGGCTCTGGCTACGAGTGCAGGCCTGAAACCGTCACGCAGAGTCACCGGATCTGCGGACCCTGTGAGCATGCAAGGCGTTGGAGTGATCGTTTGCGTCCCTGCGTGCGAACACGCTGCGTGACGGGGAGCATGGGACCCCGAAGGGGAGGGGTCCTGACGCACGAGGAGATCCGGGACGGCCCGGCGGAGCCCGCCGAGGCCGCCGACGACGTGCGCGCGGCCGGGCCCGGTATCCGCGCCGTGTTCGACCGCAGCCCGGTCGGCATGGCCCTGCTCGACGGGGCGGGCCTGGTGCGGCAGGCGAACCCGGCGCTCGGCGAGCTGCTCGGGTGGGACGTCACGCGACTGGTGGACACCCCGCTGCACGACCTGGCCGCTACCGACGACGCGGGCCGGTTCCGGGTCGGGGTGACCGAGCGCCGGCTCCGACATGCGCGCGGGCACGATCTCTGGGTGTTTGCGTCCACCGTGGCGCTGCCGGAGGCCGGTCCCCGCGCCGTCCTCGTCTGCCTCGAGGACGCCACTGGTCGGCGCAACACCGAGCGGATGCTGCTGCACGCCGCGCTGCACGACAGCCTGACCAACCTGCCCAACCGGCGGCTGCTGCGCGACCGGCTCGACACCGCCCTGGCCCGCGCCCAGCGCAGCACGAGCGGCACCGTCGCGGTGCTGTTCATCGACCTGGACCACTTCAAGGACATCAACGACACGCTCGGCCACGACGCGGGCGACCAGGTCCTGGTCTCGGTCGCCAACGGGATCCATTCCGCCCTGCGGTCCAGCGACACCGTGGCCCGGCTCGGCGGGGACGAGTTCGTCGTGGTTTGCGAGGACGTCACCGACGAGGCCGACGTCATCCACCTGGCCCAGCGCATCCTGGCCCACATCGGACGCCCGACCCCCGTGCACGACGACAAGGTCTCGGTGCAGGCGAGCATCGGCATCGCGGTCGCGGGCCCGCGTGCCGAGTCCGCCGAGGAGCTGCTCCGGCTGGCCGACGCGGCGATGTTCCAGGCCAAGCGCCGGTCCGACGTCTCGTACCTGATGGCCGACGAGGCGGTCGCCGTGCAGGCGGCCGAGGCCGACGCGAGGGGAACCGTCCGCCTCGCCGAGCTGCGCCACGCCATCCAGGCCAACCTGCTGGAGCTGCACTACCAGCCGGTGGTGCAGCTCGACGGGCGGGTGGTCGGCCTCGAGGCGCTGGTCCGGTGGCGGCACCCGCGTCTGGGCCTGCTGCTGCCGCATGACTTCCTGCCTCGCGTGGAGGGGTCCGACCTGGCGCGGCCACTGTCCGACTGGGTGCTGCGCGCGGCCATCACGGACGCCGCGTCCTGGCCCCACCCTCACCTGCGGGTCAGCGTCAACGTGTGGGCCAGCGAGGTGGCCCGGGCAGGATTCGCCGACACCGTGGCCATGCTGTTGAGCTGGGCCGGGCTGCCGGCAGGGTCGCTCTACCTCGAGCTGCACGAGAACGACCTGCCCGAGGCAGGCCCGGGCCTGGCCGACGAGCTCGACCGGCTTCGGCGGCTCGGGGTCGGGCTGGCCATCGACGACTACGGCACGGGCGCCACGTCACTGGCCGGGCTGCGCCGCCTGCCGGTGGACACGTTGAAGGTCGACCGTTCGTTCGTGGCCGGCTGCGTCGAGGACCCGGAAGACTCCGCAGTGGTCGCCGCCGTCGCGGCCGCGGCCCTGGCCGCGGGACGACACCCTGATGCGTCGGGAGTGGAGACGCCCGAACAGCTACGGCTGCTGCGGGATCTGGGCTACGAGAGGATCCAGGGCTACCTGAGCGGGGCACCGGCACCACTGGTCGACCTGCGCGAGATCATCGCGAGCCGCCAGGTGCACCTGGCCCCATGAGCGAGGCGTCAGTCGTAGCCGAGCTGGTGCAGGCGGTCGTCGTCGATGCCGAAGTGGTGGGCGATCTCGTGCACCACCGTGACGTGCACCTCGTCGACGACGTCGTCCTCGTCCTCGCACATCCGGAGTGTGGGGCCGCGGAAGATGACGATGCGGTCCGGCAGCACGCCGCCGTAGGACCAGTCCCGCTCGGTCAGCGGCGTCCCCTCGTACCACCCGAGGAGCTCGGGATCGTCCGGCGGCGGCTCGTCCTCCACGAACACCGCGACGTTGTCCATCAGCGCCGCGAGCTCGGGCGGCACCGAGTCGAGCGCCTCCGACACCAGCTCGTCGAAGCGCTCCGCGGACATCTCCTGCATGCCCCGATTCTTCCGTGCCCGCGCCCATCGGGTAGGCAGTAGCCATGTCCCGGTCCGTGCTCTCGCGCCTGAACGCGCGCTGGGAGCACCTGCGCGGGGAGCCGGGCAGTCGGCGACGCCGGGTCGGTCTCGTCGTCGAGGTCCTGGTCGTCGGCCTCGTCGGCTGCTGGCTCGGGCTGCTCGCCGGCGGCCGGCTGGACGCGCCGGTGGGCCCGCTGGAGACCAGGATCACCGTGGAACCCGGCTTGCACGGTGACAGCGAGGTGGCGATCCCGCCCCTCGGCGAGCTGACCGTCGACAGCCACGACGGGCCGTGGCTGCTGCGCGCCGAGGTCACCCGCATCAACGCCGCCGACGCGCGGCGCTTCTTCAGCAACCCGTCCTCCGTGAACGGGCTCGGCGAGCAGGTGTCCAAGGACCTCACCGATGCAGTGGTGACGGTGGTCCTCCGGGCGACCCTGGCTGCCGTCATCGGCGCGCTGCTGCTCGGGCTGATGGTCTTCAGACGGCGGTTCCGGCTGGTGCTCGCGGCGGCGGGCGTGAGCCTTGCCGTCGTCCTGGCCGGCGGTGGTGCCGCCGCGATCACGTGGGACCCGAAGGCGATCAACGAGCCGGAGTACGACGGCCTGCTGGCCAGCGCCCCCACGGTCGTCGGTGACGCGCGCAGCATCGTCCAGGACTTCGAGAAGTACGAGGCGCAGCTCGCCAAGCTGGTCACCAACGTGTCCCGGCTGTACGACGTGACGTCGACGCTTCCCGCGTACCGCGCGGACCCTTCCACGATTCGCGTGCTTTTCGTCTCCGACCTCCACCTCAACCCGGCGGCCTGGGAGGTCATCCGGTCGATCACCCAGCAGTTCGACGTGGACGTGATCGTGGACGCCGGCGACATCAGCGACCACGGCACCGACGCGGAGAACGCCTACCTCGAGCCGATCGCGACGCTGGGCGTGCCGTACGTCTGGGTGCGCGGCAACCACGACTCGGCGGCCACCCAGGCGGGGATGGCCGCCCAGCGCAATGCGCTGGTGCTGGACGGCGAGACCGTGGAGGTCGGCGGGCTGCGCTTCGCCGGCCTGGGCGACCCGCGGTTCACCCCGGACAAGGACACCCGCGACCAGGAGGCGCCGCCGAGCATCTCCCAGGTCGGTCTGGCGATCGCATCCCTCGCGCGCCGCTCGGCCGAGGCGGGTGAGCCGGTGGACGTGGCCGTGGTGCACGACGGCGAGGCGGCCAGCGAGATCGACGGCGCGGCGCCGCTCATCCTGTCCGGGCACTACCACCGGCGCGAGCAGCAGGTCCTGCCCGGCGGGTCGGTCAGCTTCTCTCAGGGCTCGACCGGCGCCTCCGGGCTGCGCGGCCTGGAGAAGGAGAAGCCGACGCCGGTGCGCGCCTCGGTGCTCTACTTCGACCGGGACACCCGCGCGCTGCAGGCGTGGGACGACATCACCCTGGGCGGGCTCGGCCTGGTGTCGGCGAAGATCGAACGCAAGATCCTCGCCGAGCAGTTCCCGTCCGCCGCCCCGGCGGGGACCCTCGGCGGCAGCCCGAGCCCGTCGCCGACCACGAGCACGCCGTGACCCACCGGGTCGACCCGTGCTTTTGTGGAGTCCGGGGCCGTCCCCTATGCTTTCGCACGTCCCCGACGGCTAGGACGCCGTGGGCCCACCGCCCTCATCGTCTAGTGGCCCAGGACGCCGCCCTTTCAAGGCGGTAGCACGGGTTCGAATCCCGTTGGGGGCACGCAGTACAGCAAGGTCCTGTGGAGCAG
>DASVBQ010000021.1:0-11189 GCA_036375795.1 Actinomycetes bacterium | reverse complement strand
GAACAGGTCGGGGCCAACACGCAGCTCGAGCTCCTGCCCGTCCTCGACGAGGTGGAACGACTTGGCGCCGATGTGGTGTGCGGGTGGCAAGGATGCGAGGGTGACTGCGTCCGCGGCGAGCGGACGTAGGTCGGCACACTCGCCGTTCCTGCGCACGACCAGGCGCCAGCTGCCTTGGGTCAACGGCAGCGCCCCCGCCAGGGTCGGTACTGCTCCCGGCGCGAACGACACGGTGAACCGCCCGCCCGACAGGGTGGTCGGCAGCGCGAGCTCCCTCGACGCGTCGCGGGAGGCGACGAGCAGCCGGCATCCCGCCGCACCGGCCGGCCACCGGCCGGAGAGCGTGAGGATGTCGTCGAGCCACCGGGCGTCCTCGACCACCGGGCGCTCTGCGGCGCAGGTGACGCGGATCCGGCCGTGCCGGGTGCGCCCCAGGTCGACCTCGAACCCCTCGACCGACGTACGCAGCTCGTCCAGCCCGTCCGCGGCGCGCAGTGGCACGGTCCTCGACCTGCCTGGCAGGGCCATGCGCAGCGCCCAGCGGCCCTCGCTGCCCGGCTCGTCCGTGGCCGCGCCGCGCAGCGCCGCAAGGGGTAGCACGGCGGTGAAGGTTCGGTGGCCGTCCGTGCCGCGCAGCGGAAGCCCGGCCACCTCCAAGACGGTCGACCCGCTCGGCCGTACCACGAGCAGGCGCCCCGACCCGTCCTGGGTGAGACGCCGTCGCACCTCGCCCTCGACGACGAGTCCGTCCTCGCGCAGGTGCAGCCCAGTGACGACCACGGGCAGGGTGTCCACCTCGACGGCGAACGCGCCACGTCCCGTGGTCGGGACGATGCGAACGCCGTCGACCTCGCGCAGCGGCGGGCGGCCCGCGCGGCCGGGGGCGGTGGCCGTGACCAGCCGAGACCGGCGCACACCACCCGCGGAGACCGTGGCCTGCAGCCGCCACACGCCGTACGCCCAACCGTTCCGGCCGCGCAGCGCAGTCGCCGGGACGGACGTGCGGAAGCCGGACCAGTCGTAGCAGTAGCCGGCCTCGCGCGCGTCCGCCGTGACGTCCTGGCGGTGAACCCGCTGCACCGGCAGCTTCACGACGGCGTCGTCGGCCTGCCGGACGAGCTCCAGCCGGACCTTCGTGGCGCGTGGGGTGTCCGCGTCGAGCTGCCCCAGGTGCGCGAAGCCCTCGAGGTGCAGGGTGTCGCCCTCCCACCACACGTCGTCCACGCGTGCCCGGACACCGAGCTCGCGGTCGAGGCGGTAGACCTCGTCCGGCACTGCCAGCTCACGATCCGTGCGGAAGGGGTAGTCGCCGTAGTACGACCGCCCCTTCCGCACCGCGCGGAGCAGGCTCAGCTCGCCGGCCCGCTCGGCCTTGACGACTTCCATCAGCTCGGGAACGAGCCGCCGGCGAGCCAGGTGGTATTTCAGCCGCTGCAGGGCCTTGGCCCCTGCCTCGACGTGCGGCCCGGCCTCGTCGAGAACCTGTCCGACGCGCTCCACCAGCCTCGTACGCAGGTCGGCGTCGGCCCCGCCGAGCGAGGTCAGCGCGATGCGCACCTCGGGCTCGAGGACCACGGTCTCCCAGTGCCTGCGCAGCTCCTCGTCGCCGATCGAGCGGGCGACCTCGTGCAGCGTCTCGAGCCGGTCGGCGACGTCGGCCAGCTCGTCGGTGCGCAGGCTGCGAGTCGCTCGGCCCTCGTGGAACCCGGCCTGAGCCATCGTGACCGGTTCCGGGACCACGTCGACAGCACGGGCGAGGAGCAGCGCGCGGGCGAGGAAAGCGCGCTCGAGTGCCGGCTGGTCCGGCCAGCGCAGGTCGTGCCGGCGCCAGAAGGCGGCGCGCCAGAGTGTCGCGGAGGACTCGCCGTGCTCGAGCAGCGCCGGCACCGCGAGCGGTGTGGTCGCCCGGTGCGAGGCCGACAGGGCGGGCACCGAGCCCGGGCCGGTACCGCCCGTGCCGACAGCCAGGTCGGAGCCGGAGGCCTCCAGCGCCTCCATGAGCACGGCCAGGCCCCTGGGCGTGAGCTCGTCCTCGGGGCGGAGGTAGACCAGGTAGTCACCCGTCGGGGTGGCGCCTCGGGGCAACACCTCGATGTCGGTGACGCGCTGCCGCGCCAGGACGGCGGCGCACTGGTCGAGCGCGTGCCCCGTGGCGAGCACGATGATGCTGATGCGCGGCATGCTGCGCGGCCTCCTGACAGGGGGCGCACATTCTAGGGGCCTCCGGCGGCCCGACGCGTCGACTGCTGTCAGGTGCCGGAGTCGGAACCGGCTCCGGACAGCGTCCGGTCGATGCGCGACGCCAGGTCGACGTCCTTGGCCGTCACGCCGCCGGCGCTGTGTGTCCAGAGCCGGAACGTCACGGTGTCACCGTCGCGGGACACGTCCGGGTGGTGGTTCATCGCGTCGGCGTCCTGCCCGACGGCCTCGAGCAGCCCGTCCTGGCTGCCGACCGGCACCTGGGAGCGCTTGACCAGCTTGTCGTCCTCGAAGGTCCACCCGGGCAGCGCGCCCAGCGCAGTGTCGATCTCGTCGCGGGAGAGCAGGTCGGCCATGCAGATCAGCCTCCGTCGTCGTGCGGGCGTCCGCAACACCTACCGCGACCCACCGTCGCCTACACCTTGGAGGGTCAGCTGCTGTGGACGTTCATCTCCTCGAGGTTGCTGCGCACACCGGCCAGCCGCGGGTTGTCCGGCCACAGCGCCTGCGACTCGGCCATCGCCGACGCGGACTCCTCGGACTCGCCCAGGGCGGCCAGCGCCTCGGAGAGCGTGATGAGGTCGTCGGCACGGGCGCTGCGGTCCTGGTCCCAACGGATCGCCTCGCGGGCGTGGTGAGCCGCCTCGGAAAGCCTGCCATGGACGAGGTGGTGCAGCGCGTGCGCACCGGACAGCGTGGTGCCGGTGCTGGCGTGCCGTTGCGCCTGCTGCAGGGTCGTGGCGATCTCGTCCTCGTAGCGGTCGAGCTCGAGCTGCCCCGACTCGACGGCACAGAGCAGCTCCCAGGCGTGGGTACTCAGGGCGTCCAGCCGGGAGCTGCCGCCGCGTCCCGCGTGCTGGACCCGGGTCCGCGTCGCTTCCGACGCCTCAGCGAAACGGCCCTGCGCGTGCAGCGACTGCTGGAGGGTCGCGAGCGCCGCCCGGTCGGCCGGCTTGGTGCGCAGACGGTCGCGCGCCTGGGCCTCCGCCTTGACGACGTCGCCCGAGCTCAGCGTGCGGCTGGCGGCGACGTTGGACCGGCGCGGGATCTTGTTGCCCAGCCAGACCAGCGGGTCGTACTGGGTGTCGACCACGCGCTCCTTCATCGGGATGATCGCGTTGTCGGTGATCTTGATGTGCTCGGGGCAGACCTCGGTGCAGCACTTGGTGATGTTGCACATGCCCAGGCCGTGCGCCTCCTGGGCCTCGCGCTTGCGGTCACGGGTGTCCAGCGGGTGCATGTCGAGCTCGGCCAGGCGAATGAAGAACCGTGGCCCGGCGAACGCGGGCTTGTTCTCCTCGTGGTCACGGATGACGTGGCAGGTGTTCTGGCACAGGAAGCACTCGATGCACTTGCGGAACTCCTGGCCGCGCTCGACGTCGAGCTGGTCCATCCGGTACTCGCCGGGGCCGAGGTCCGCGGGCGGGGCGAACGCCGGCACCTCGCGGGCCTTCTCGTAGTTGAACGAGACGTCGGTGACGAGGTCCTTCACGACCGGGAACGCGCGCAGCGGCGTCACCGTCACGACCTCGTCCTCGGCGAAGGTGCTCATCCGGGTCATGCACATGAGCCGCGGCTTGCCGTTGACCTCGGCGCTGCAGGAGCCGCACTTGCCGGCCTTGCAGTTCCAGCGGACCGCGAGGTCGGGAGTCTGGGTGGCCTGCAGGCGGTGGATGATGTCGAGGACGACCTCGCCCTCGTTGACCTCGACGGTGAAGTCCTCGAGCTCACCGTCGGTGTCGTCGCCGCGCCAGACCTTGAAGCGAGCGTTGTAAGCCATCAGGCCTTCTTCTCCTCGGGCAGGATCGCGAGCTCCTCGTCGGTCATGTACTTGTTCAGCTCCTCGCGGTCGAAGAGCGAGAGCAGCTCGGGGGGCATCACCGGCAGCGGTTGCCTGGTCACCTCGACGCCCTCGCCGTCGGGGCGGCACACGAGGTTCACCTTGCGCCACTCGCTGTTCATCGCCGGGAAGTCGTCGCGGGTGTGCCCGCCGCGGGACTCCTCGCGGACGAGCGCCGCGCGAGCGATGCACTCGGAGACGATGAGCATGTTCGGCAGGTCGAGCGCGAGGTGCCAGCCGGGGTTGAACACCTTGTCGCCCTGGACGGTGACCTTCCTGGCGCGGGCCTTGAGCTCCTCGAGCTTCTTCAGCGCCTGCTCCACCTCGTCCGCCCTGCGGATGATGCCGACGAGGTCGTTCATCGTCTGCTGCAGGTCGGCGTGGATGGCGTAGGGGTTCTCGCCGCCGGTCCCGGAGAACGGCGCCTCCGCCTCGCGGCGCGCCGCCTCGACGTCCTGGTCGGTCACGGCGGGGCGTGCCCTGCCCAGCGAGTCGACGTACTGCGCGGCGCCGAGGCCGGCGCGGCGGCCGAAGACCAGCAGGTCGGACAGCGAGTTGCCGCCGAGGCGGTTGGACCCGTGCATGCCCCCCGCGACCTCGCCGGCGGCGAAGAGGCCGGGTACGACCGCGGCGGCGGTGTCCGGGTCGACCTCGACGCCGCCCATGACGTAGTGGCAGGTCGGCCCGACCTCCATCGGCTCGGCCGTGATGTCGACGTCGGCCAGCTCCTTGAACTGGTGGTACATCGACGGCAGCTTCTTGCGGATGGCGTCGGCCGGCAGCCGGGAGGCGATGTCGAGGAACACGCCGCCGGCGGGGGAGCCGCGACCGGCCTTGACCTCCGAGTTGATCGCCCGGGCCACCTCGTCGCGCGGCAGCAGCTCGGGTGGACGTCGGTTGTTGGCCTGGTCGTCGTACCAGCGGTCCGCCTCCTCCTCGGTCTCCGCGTACTGCTTGCGGAAGACCGCGGGGACGTAGTCGAACATGAACCGCTTGCCCTCGGAGTTCTTCAGGACGCCGCCGTCGCCGCGCACCGACTCGGTCACGAGGATCCCCTTGACGCTGGGGGGCCAGACCATGCCGGTCGGGTGGAACTGGACGAACTCCATGTTCAGCAGCGTGGCGCCGGCCTTCATCGCGAGCGCGTGGCCGTCGCCGGTGTACTCCCACGAGTTGGAGGTCACCTTGAAGGACTTGCCGATGCCGCCGGTCGCGAGCACGACCGCGGGGGCCTCGAACACGACCAGCGTGCCGTCCTCGCGGGTGTAGCCGACCGCGCCGCTGATCCGGTCGCCGTCCTTGAGCAGCGCGGTGATGGTCGTCTCGGCGAAGACCCTGATCATCGCCTCGGCGTCGCGGTGCACTCGCTGGTCCTCCTGCTGCAGCGAGACGACCTTCTGCTGCAGGGTGCGGATCATCTCCAGGCCCGTGCGGTCACCGACGTGCGCGAGGCGGGGGTACTCGTGACCGCCGAAGTTGCGCTGGCTGATCTTTCCGTCCTTGGTGCGGTCGAAGAGCGCGCCGTACGTCTCGAGCTCCCAGACCCGGTCCGGGGCCTCCTTGGCGTGCAGCTCGGCCATCCGCCAGTGGTTGAGGAACTTCCCACCGCGCATCGTGTCGCGGAAGTGGACCTGCCAGTTGTCGTTCGGGTTGACGTTGGCCATCGCTGCTGCAGCTCCGCCCTCGGCCATCACCGTGTGGGCCTTGCCGAACAGCGACTTGCAGACGATCGCGGTGCGCTTGCCCTGCATCCGCGCCTCGATGGCCGCGCGGAGACCGGCGCCGCCGGCCCCGATCACCACGACGTCATAGGAGTGGCGCTCGATCTCGGTCATCGGCTGGTCTTTCCCTTGTCAGTTGGTGAGGCGTGTCAGTTGATGAAGCGCAGGTCGTCGATCCAGCCAGCCGCGACGGCCATGACGTAGAAGTCGGTGACAGCGAGCGTGCCGAGCGTGATCCAGGCCAGCTCCATGTGCCTGGTGTTGAGCCGGGAGACGAACGTCCAGCTCCGGTAGCGCAGCGGGTGGGCCGAGAAGTGCTTGAGACGCCCGCCGATGATGTGGCGGCACGAGTGGCAGGACGCCGTGTAGGCCCACAGCATCACCACGTTGCCGAGCAGGACGAGGTTGCCGAGCCCGAAGCCGAACCCGTCGGGGCTGTGGAACGCCAAGATCGCGTCGTAGGTGTTGATGACCGAGATCACGACCGCGGCGTAGAAGAAGTAGCGGTGGGCGTTCTGGAAGATCAGCGGGAACCGCGTCTCGCCGGTGTACGCCTTGTGCGGCTCGGCGACTGCGCAGGCGGGCGGCGACAACCAGAACGAGCGGTAGTAGGCCTTCCGGTAGTAGTAGCAGGTCATCCGGAAGAGCAGCAGGAACGGCAGGGTGGCCGCGGCGTACGGCAGGAACCACACGTCGGGCAGGAACCGGCCGAAGTGCGCCGACTCGGGAACACAGCCCTCGGAGATGCAGGGGGAGTAGAACGGCGTCAGGTAGTGGAAGTCGTCGACCCAGTACCACTTCTGCATGAAGACGCGGACCGTGGCGTACAGGACCCAGGCGCTGAGCCCGACGAACGTCGCGAGCGGGGGCAGCCACCAGCGGTCGGTCCGGAGGGTGCGGGCGGCAATCCTCGCCCGTCGCGCGCTCATGGTGCCTGTGCTCATCGCCGTCCCACGGATGCCGGGCCCCCGCGTCCGCGGGCGGGCCACCTGTTCGCTGCGCCGGTCAGTTTGTCACCTCGGTCCCACGGACCGGACAGCACCTCCGCGCGGGAGTGCCTCGACCGGCGGGTCGCGTCCTTCCGCCGGGTGGGAGAGGATGCGGGGGTGCACGGGGCCGAGGTCAGCTCGCTGTCGGCGCAGGGGCGGCTGAGGCTCCTCGTCGAGGCCAGCGCGCACCTGGCCGGGTCGCTGGACCTGCGGGCGATCGCGCGGGGGCTGGCGCGCAGCGTCGTGCCGGACCTGTGCGACGAAGTGGACGTCGACCTGGTCGAGGCTCTCTTCCACCCCGACATGCCGGCGGAGACCGCCAGCTCCGTGATGTGCCGGGTGGCGAGCGTCGACGGCGCTCGCCCGGACGCCCCGCGCCAGGAGGACGAGTGGATCGCCTACTCTCCCGGCAGCTCGGCCGCCGCGGCACTGGCCGGCGGCCGAACGCGCGGGGAGGAGTCCGACGGTGGCCGGCTGTGCGCGCTGTACGTGCCGCTGCGAGCCCGCGGCCGGGTGCTCGGCGTCGTCGGGCTGCGCCGGGGCAACGGCAGCGTGGCCTACGAGCCCGCCGACGTCTCCCTTGCCGAGGAGATCGTGTCGCGCGCCGCCCTCGCGCTGGACAACGTGCGGTTGTACGACGAGGCGCGGGCGACGTCGGTCGCGTTGCAGCGCTACCTGCTGCCGACCGCCCAGCCGCAGGTGACCGGTGTCGACACCGCACACCGCTACCTGCCCGGCAGTCGCGACGTCGGCGTGGGCGGCGACTGGTTCGACGTGATCTCGCTGTCCTGCGGCCGGGTGGCCTTCGTGATCGGCGATGTCATGGGCCGCGGACTGCGTGCCGCTGCGGCGATGGGCCAGCTGCGCACCGCCGTACGCACGCTCGCGGTGCTCGACCACCTGCCCGAGGACGTGCTGCGCCACCTGGACGACCTGGCCCAGGGCACCGACCAGGTGCAGCTCGCGACGTGCGTCTACGCCGTGTTCGACCCTGTCGAGCGGTCGCTGTCGTACGCCACGGCCGGACACCCGCCGCCCGTGCTGCGGGGACCTGACGGCGCCACGACCTTGCTGCCGCAGCCGTCCGGCGCCCCGCTCGGGGTGGGCGGGGTCGCGTTCGAGGGCGCCACGGTGCCCGTCGCGGACGGGTCGCGGCTGCTGCTCTACACGGACGGCCTCGTCGAGTCGCGCGAGGTCGACCTCGGCGACGGCCTGATGCTGCTCGAGCAGACGTTCGCGCGGTGCAGCGGCCCGCTGGACCCGGTCTGCGACCAGCTGCTGGAGTCCACGGGGCGCGGTGACAGCCACGACGACGACGTCGCGCTGCTCGTGGCCGAGCTCTCCGGCCTGGAGTCGGACCGGGTCGCCACCTGGCGGATGCCCGGCGGGGTCGAGTCGGTCGGCGTGTCGCGTGCCTGGGTGCGCGAGCGGCTCGAGGGCTGGGGGCTGCCCAGCCTCGTCGAGCTGGCCGAGCTGCTGGTCAGCGAGCTCGTCACGAACGCGTTGCGTCACGCGAGCGGCCCGATCCAGCTCACCGTGCTGCTGCTCGACGAGATCGTGACGCTGGCGGTCCGGGATGCTGAGACACCGTTGCCACGGCTGCGCCGCGTCGGCGACGGCGACGAGGGCGGGCGCGGCCTGCAGCTCGTCGCGACCTTGTCGAGCCGATGGGGAGCCCGCCCCACCGCTGGCGGCAAGGTCGTGTGGTGCGACCTGCCCCGCCCGCGGACGTAGGATCGAGGGCCATCTCCCCCGATCGGAACGAGTGCTCCGCCATGCCTGCAACCCGAGACGACCTGCGCAACGTCGCGATCGTCGCTCACGTCGACCACGGCAAGACGACCCTGGTCGACGCCATGCTCTGGCAGAGCGGAGCCTTCACCGAGCACCAGGCCGAGACCGGTGACGTCAACGAGCGCGTCATGGACTCGATGGACCTCGAGCGCGAGAAAGGCATCACGATCCTCGCGAAGAACACGGCGGTCCGGCACGTGACCGACGGTCGCGAGGTGACCATCAACATCATCGACACGCCGGGGCACGCCGACTTCGGCGGTGAGGTCGAGCGTGGTCTGTCGATGGTCGACGGTGTCGTGCTGCTGGTCGACGCCTCGGAGGGGCCGCTGCCACAGACCCGGTTCGTGCTCCGCAAGGCCCTGCAGGCCAAGCTGCCGGTGGTGCTGGTCGTCAACAAGGTCGACCGCCCGGACGCGCGCATCGCCGAGGTCGTCGACGAGACGTACGAGCTGTTCCTGGACCTGGACGCGACCGAGGACCAGATCGACTTCCCGATCCTCTACTGCTCCGCGAAGGTCGGCCGAGCCTCACTGGAGCGACCCGGCGACGGCGGCATGCCGGACAGCCCCGACCTGGAGCCGCTGTTCCGGACGATCCTGGACACGGTCCCGGCTCCCACGTACGACGAGAAGTCGCCGCTGCAGGCGCACGTCACCAACCTCGACGCCTCGCCCTACCTCGGGCGGCTGGCTCTCTGCCGGGTGCACCAGGGCGAGATCCGCAAGGGCCAGACGGTCGCGTGGTGCCGCACCGACGGCTCGGTCGAGCGGGTGAAGATCACCGAGCTGCTGATGACCGAGGCGCTCGAGCGGGTGCCGGCCGAGGCCGCGGGCCCCGGGGACATCATCGCGATCGCCGGCATCCCGGAGATCACCATCGGTGAGACCCTCGCGGACGCCGACGACCCTCGGCCGCTGCCCGTCATCACCATCGACGAGCCGAACATCTCGATGACGGTCGGCATCAACACAGCGCCGCTGGCGGGGGAGACCGGGAAGAAGCTGACCGCCCGGCTGGTCAAGAGTCGGCTGGAGACCGAGCTCGTCGGGAACGTGTCGATCCGGGTGCTGCCGACCGAACGGCCGGACACCTGGGAGGTACAGGGTCGCGGCGAGCTCCAGCTGGCGATCCTGGTCGAGATCATGCGCCGTGAGGGCTTCGAACTCACCGTCGGAAAGCCGCAGGTCGTCACGCGGATGGTCGACGGCAAGCTGCACGAGCCGATGGAGCGTCTGACGATCGACGCGCCGACGGACTACCAGGGCGTGCTCATCCAGCTGCTCGCGTTGCGCAAGGGTCGGCTCGAGCAGATGGTCGACCACGGCACCGGCTGGATCCGGATGGAGTACATCGTCCCGGCTCGGGGGCTGATCGGCTTTCGAACCGAGTTCCTCACCGAGACGAGGGGGACCGGGCTGCTGCACCACGTTCACGAGCGCTACGAGCCGTGGCACGGCGAGCTGCGGACCCGGCCGACCGGGTCCCTGGTCGCCGACCGACGAGGCTCGACCACCGGCTTCGCCCTCGCGAACCTGCAGGAGCGCGGCAGCATGTTCGTGGGCCCCGGGACCCAGGTCTACGAGGGGATGATCGTCGGTGAGAACTCGCGCTCGGACGACATGGACGTGAACCCGACCAAGGAGAAGAAGCTCACCAACATGCGCCAGTCTTCCGGGGACGTCCTGGTGCCGCTGATCCCGCACCGGGTCCTGACGCTGGAGCAGGCGTTGGAGTTCTGCCGCGAGGACGAGTGCGTGGAGGTCACCCCGGCCGCGGTCCGGATGCGGAAGGTCCTGCTTCCGGCGACCGAGCGGGCCCGGCTGGTGGCCCGCCGCAAGCGCGACTGACGCACGGACGAGAAGGCAGGGCGGCTGACTTTCCGCCACAATCCATCCCCCTGCGGGGGGCTGAGAGGCGTGGGTGCCTGCCCGGGTGTGACGGCTTGTCTCAGGGCGGTCACGATTGTGCAACAGACCCCCTCCGGCGTAGGTGAACGGGGGGTTGTGTCCTAGAGTCCTGCACCGGATAGAGGCCGGAGCGGCCGCGGGGGCGACGCTCCACTCGGAGCAACCGCACGTTCCGGGCAGCAGGTCCGCCGATCGAGGAGAGGTAGCGCCCGCTCTATGTCGCTCGCATCCGACCACGCGGTCGAGACCCCCGCTGGCACCAGCGTCGAGTCGACCGAGATCGCCGGCCGCTCCCTCAGCCAGATCGCGTGGACCCGCCTGCGGCGCGACAAGGTGGCGATGGCGAGCCTGACGGTCGTCCTGCTGGTGATCATCGTCGCGGCGGCCGCCCCGCTGGTCACGCGACTCGTCGGCGTCGACCCGTACACGTTCAACCAGGACCCGGACATCATCAGCGACGCCGGCGGCCTGCCCGTCGGCGGCTGGCTGGACAGCGGGATCAGCCGCGACCACCCTCTCGGCGTCGAGCCGCTGACCGGCCGCGACATCTTCGCCCGGCTGCTCTACGGCGCGCGCATCTCGCTGCTGATCGCCCTGTCGGCGACCGTCGTGACCACCACGCTGGGCGTCACGATCGGCATCATCGCCGGCTACTCGAAGGGCTGGCTGGACACCGCGCTCGGCCGGCTGATGGACATCATCCTGGCCTTCCCGCTGCTGCTGATCCTGCTGGCGA
>DASVBQ010000014.1:0-3156 GCA_036375795.1 Actinomycetes bacterium | reverse complement strand
CCCGTGGTTGCCGACGTGCTGCGCGCGCTGGTGCACGCACGTGCGTCGTTCCTCGTCACGGGCGGCACGGGCACCGGCAAGACGACGCTGCTCTCGACGCTGCTGTCCGAGGTCCCGCCCGGCGAGCGGATCGTCCTGGTGGAGGACTCCGGCGAGCTGCGTCCCGAGCACCCGCACGTCGTGCGGCTCGAGGCGCGCACGGCCAACGTCGAAGGGCGTGGGGAGGTGGACCTGCGCTCGCTGGTGCGGCAGGCCCTGCGCATGCGGCCCGACCGACTGGTGGTCGGGGAGGTTCGTGGCGGGGAGGCCGTCGAGCTGCTCGCCGCTCTCAACACGGGCCACGAGGGCGGCTGCGGCACCCTGCACGCCAACGCGTGCGCCGCCCTTCCGGCCCGAGTCGAGGCGTTGGCCCTGGCGGCCGGCATGGCCCGTGACGCGGTGCACAGCCAGCTCGCTGCAGGGGTCGACGCGGTCGTCCACCTGGCCCGGGACCGCCGCGGCGTCCGTCGGGTCGCCGAGGTCGGCTGTCTCGCCCGCGGGGCGGACGGCCTGGTCACCGTGGTGACCGCGCTGTCGGTGTCGGCCGACGGTCGCCTGACGCGAGGCGCCGCCGCGGCCCGGCTGGACGAGCTGATAGCGGGCGTCTCCGCCGAGGGAGAGCCGTGCCCGGTGTGACGACCACCGGGCTGAGCGTGCCGGGCGGGGACGCCTCGCTGGCGGTCGCGCTCGCGGGGCTGGCCGGCGCGTTCCTCCCCGTACGGGGCGGGCGGCCGCTGTCGCGGATCGCCCCCACCGTGCACCCTCGCCCCGCCGCTTCGTCCGCGTCCCTCTGGGTGGCGGTCGGAGCGGCCGTTCCGGTGGCGCTGCTGCTGGCTGGTCCGGC
The DNA here is from genome assembly GCA_036375795.1 of Actinomycetes bacterium. Classification (GTDB taxonomy): domain Bacteria; phylum Actinomycetota; class Actinomycetes; order JACCUZ01; family JACCUZ01; genus DASVBQ01. Next base: position 2,273 of record DASVBQ010000014.1, on the reverse strand, counting down.
CCTTGTGCTGCTCGGAGTCGTCCTGGCCGGGGTCGCGCGTAGGGCGGTGCGGCGGCGCGCGGAGCGGTTCGCGGCGGAGCGGCGACGCGCGGCGCTGGGCGATCTGCTGGCCGGGTTGGTGGCCGAGCTGCGGGCGGGCGCCGACCCGCGCCCGGCGATCGCCGCCGCGGCCCAGGGGCTCGCCGAGCTGGAGCGGGTCGCCGCCGCCGCCCGGTCGCCGTCCGGCGACGTGCCCCGGGCGCTTGCCCAGGTCGCCGCCGAGCCGGGCGGCGGCGCAGCGGCCGACCTGGTCGCCGCCTGGCGCGTGGCCGAGCGGACCGGTGCCGGGCTGGCTGGCCCGGTCGACCGCGTGCTGGCCGGCCACCGGGCACAGGAGCGGCTGCGCCTCGAGATCGCGGCCCAGCTCGCTGCTCCGGCCGCGACGGCGCGGCTGCTGTCCGGCCTGCCGGTGCTGGGGGTCGGCATGGGCATCGCGCTCGGCGCCGACCCGGTGGGCTTCCTGACGGGCACGGCGCTCGGTCGCCTCTGCCTGGTCCTCGGCGTCCTCCTGGTGGCAGGCGGCCGGTCCTGGACGCGGTCCATCACCCGGTCGGCGGCCGCGTTCACCGCCGGAGAGGGGTGAACGGCACGACGTACGACCTTCTGGCGGTGCTGCTCTCCGCGGTCGCCGGCGTCGTGGGCCCGCGCGGGTCGGCGCCCGGCTCGGCGCGTCTTCGGGCGGTCGTGCCGACCCCGGGACGAGGAGGTGCGGGTGAGCCCGCGGGACGGCTCGGTGCCGTCACCCGAGCAGTGTTTCCGGCGGAGGTCATGAGCCGGCTGCCCTTGGTCGTGGGGGTCGCCGCGGCCGGGCTCGTTCTGGCCGGCAAGGGTGCGGTTGCGGCGCCGCTGCTGGTGGGTGCCGTCCTGGTCGCCGCGCGGACTCGTCGTCGGCGAGCCGCCGAGGCAGCACGGTCCGCACAGGTCGCCCGCGACCTGCCGCGCACTGCCGACCTGCTCGCGACGTGCCTGTCCGCGGGGCTGCCGCCGGCGGACGCCGTCACCGTGGTCAGTGAGGTCGTCGACGGACCGGTCGCCGAGCTGCTGCGGCCGGTGTCCACCGCTCTGCGCGCCGGTGTCGACCCGGCGCTCGCCTGGCACCGGGCCGGGGCGGCCGATGAAGGGACGGGTCGAGGCGACGCCGAGGCGCCGGTACACCGGCTCGCGAGGGCCTTCGCCCGGGCCGCCTCGACCGGCGCGCCGCTCGCCGACACGTTGACGGGTGTCGCCGACGACGAACGACTGCGGCTCCGGTGGGCGGCCGAGGCGTCGGCGCGCCGCGCCGGGGTCCGGGCCGTCGGCCCGCTGGCGGTCTGCTTCCTGCCCGCGTTCCTGCTGCTCGGGGTGGTCCCGGTCGTGGCAGGCGTCGCCGCGCAGGTGCTGGTCGACCTGGCCTGACGCGCGGGTGCTGGTCGACGTCGCCTGATCGGCGGCCGGCCGATGCCTGCCGCGGCGTCCGTCCACATCCGACGACCTGCCCGACCTGTCCACAGCACGGGCCGAACCCGGCGTGTGCAGCACCCACCGCACCCACCGTGGAGGTCAGGCCGGGAACCACCCGGCGCACGTCTCACCGCCGGTCCCGGCGGTGGCTCTGCGAGAGAGGTGAGGTGCATGCGAGCACCACGTTCAGGACGTCGCCTCGGCGACGAGGGGATGACCACGGCGGAGTACGCCGTGGGGACCGTTGCGGCCTGCGGCTTCGGCGGCATCCTCTACAAGCTGCTGACCAGCGACTCGGTCGTGAAGATGCTCAAGGACATCATCGAGCGCGCGCTGAGCATCGGGTTCTAGGGCGGCTCGCGCCGTGGCTCCCGTCGGACCTGATCGGGTCGGTCACGACCGCGGCTCGGCCACCGCCGAGCTGGCGGTAGTGCTGCCTGGGCTGTTCCTGCTCACGGTGCTCTGCGTGTGGGCGGTCCTCGCCGTGGCGCTGCACGTCCAGTGCGTCGACGCCGCCCGCAGCGGGGCTCGTGCTCTCGCCCGCGGCGAGCCGGTCGGGGCCGCAGTGGCGGTGGCGCGGGCCCGCGGGCCGGAGGGAGCCGAGGTTCGGGTGCACCACCTCGACGGCGGGCTGGTCGCCGTCGAGGTGCGTGCCCAGGCCGGCCTGCCGGGGCGGTGGGCGCACGCGCCGGCGCCGACCGTCGGGGGTCGCGTGGTCGCCGCTGCGGAGGGTGACCCGTGACGGCGCGCCACTGCGCGTCGGCCCGGTCGGGGTCTCTGAACAGCTGGGTCCC
>DASVBQ010000006.1:0-5640 GCA_036375795.1 Actinomycetes bacterium | reverse complement strand
TCCGTGTCGTCGAGTCGATCCCGCCGGGCCGCGTCATGTCGTACGGCGACGTGGCCGAGTACCTCGGGTCGGGCGGGCCGCGTCAGGTCGGCCAGGTCATGTCCCGCAGCGGCGGCGACGTCCCCTGGTGGCGGGTGATCCACGCCGACGGCTCGCCGCCACCCGGCAAGGAGGCGGAGTGCCTCGCCCGGCTCCGCTCGGAGGACGTCGTGCTGCGCCCGGACGGTGCGCGGGTCGACATGCGTCGTTCCCGGTGGGACGGTGTGCCGCACAGCACGAGCCATGGCGCGTCGGAATGAGCGGTGTGAGCCGCCGTCGCCTCCCGGGGTACGGTCCACCGCATGCCCAAGAGCGCTGTCGCGGTCCCCGCCACGTCCTACGCCGTCGAGCGCGCGACCCTCGACAACGGCCTGCGGGTCGTCCTGGCACCTGACCGCAGCGCCCCGGTCGTGGCGGTCGCGGTCTACTACGACGTCGGCATCCGCAGCGAGCCCGAGGGTCGCACCGGGTTCGCGCACCTCTTCGAGCACCTGATGTTCCAGGGCTCGGCGTCGCTGCAGAAGATGGATCACGTCAAGTACGTGCAGTCCTCCGGCGGCACCCTCAACGGTTCGACACGGCTCGACTACACGAACTACTACGAGGCGCTGCCGTCCAACGCGCTGGAGCGGGCGCTGTTCCTCGAGGCCGACCGGATGCGTTCGCCCCGCGTCACGGAGGAGACCCTCGCCAACCAGATCGCGGTGGTGAAGGAGGAGATCCGGGTCAACGTCCTCAACCAGCCGTACGGGGGGTTCCCGTGGCTGACGTTGCCGCCGGTCATCTTCGAGACCTTCCCCAACGCGCACAACGGCTACGGGGGGTTCGAGGACCTGGAGAGCGCGACCGTGGAGGATGCGCAGGACTTCTTCGACCGCTACTACGCGCCGGGCAACGCCGTGCTCGCGGTCGGCGGCGACATCGAACCCGCGCAGGCGCTGCGTCTGGTCGAGCAGCACTTCGGCGACGTCCCGGCTCGTGCGGTCCCACCGCGTCCGGACTTCGACGAGCCACCACCCGACGGCGAGCGGCGGGACGAGCAGGTCGACCTGCAGGCGCCGACGCCGGCGCTCGCCCTCGGCTGGCGGGTGCCGGACCCCGCCGATCTCGATGCCTACCTGCCCTTCGTCGTGCTGACGTCGACGCTGTCCACGGGCGACGCGTCCCGGCTGCGCCGCCGGCTGGTGCACGAGGAGCGGCTGGTCACCGACGTGGGCAGCCATGTCAGCCTCATGGAGGACCCGTTCGACGTGCGCAACCCCACGGCCCTCGTCCTCGAGGCGCATCACAGCAAGGACGTCTCCGGCGACCGGGTCGTTGCCGCCGTCGACGAGGAGCTCGACCGGCTGGCGACGGGTGGCCTGGAGCCCGGTGAGCTCGACCGGGTGCTGGCACGGCTTGGGTCCGCGCTCGTACAGGGCCAGGACCACGTGCTCGGCCGCACCCTGTCGATGGCCGCGTTCGAGCAGCAGCGTGGCCGGGCCGAGCTGGTGGGCGAGCTCCCAGCGCTGCTCGGCGCCGTATCGGAGGAGCAGGTGCTGGCCGCGGCCGGGTCGCTGCGCCCCGACTCCCGTGCCCGGCTCGACGTGGTGGTGGGGTCGCGATGAGCGCGTCGGCGCCCATGGCGCAGTCGACCGCGCGCCCTGTTCCCGAGCTCGGCAGGGTCCGCCGGACCAAGCTGCCGAGCATCGCCGAGCGGGTGCTCGGCAACGGCCTCCGCGTCGTCGCGGTGCGCCGGCCCAGCGTGCCCGTCGTGCACCTCCGGCTGCGGGTCCCGACGGCCGTACGCCGGGACGCCGACCTGGCCAAGGCGCGCCTGCTGGAGCGGACGATGCTGCTCGGCACCGCCGAGCGCTCCCAGGCCGAGATCGCCGAGGCACTGCAGCGCCTCGGCGGGTCGATGCGCGTCTCCAGCGACTCCGACCGGCTGCTCGTCGCGGCCGAGTCGCTCGCCGGCGGGCTCCCCGACCTGTTGGGCCTGCTGGCCGAGGTGCTCACCGGTGCGGCGTACCCGAAGGGCCAGGTCGAGGGCGAGGCCGCCCGGCTCGCCGAGCAGACCCGGCGGCTGCTGTCCCAGCCCGGCGTGGTCGCCGACGAGGCGTGGCTGCACCGGGCGTTCGGCGACCACCCGTACGGCCGCGAGCACCCCACGCCGGGCGAGGTCCTGGCGGTGTCGCCGGCCTCGCTGCGCTCGGCACACCGCAAGCGCCTGGCGCCCGACGGCTCGCTGCTCGTGCTGGTCGGCGACCTGAGCCCGGCCCGGACGCTGGACCGGGTCGAGCAGGCGCTGGCGCCCTGGGCCGGTGAGGGCGGCGCGACCCTGGTGCCCAAGGTGCCGCCGTGGGCCCCCGGGCCGCTGACCCTGGTCGACCGGCCGGGCGCCGTCCAGTCCAACCTGCGGGTCGGGGCTCCCGCCCTGCCCCGGACCGACCCCGACTACGCCGCTCTCGACCTGGCCAACGCGCTGTTCGGCGGCTACTTCTCCTCCCGGCTCACCATGAACATCCGCGAGGACAAGGGCTACACGTACAGCCCGCGCAGCTCCCTGCAGCACGGCGCACGGGCGTCGTTCGTGCTGCTGCAGACGGACGTCGCGACCGAGGTCACCGCACCCGCGCTGCTCGAGGTCGGCTACGAGCTCGGCCGGATGGCGACCCTGCCACCGACGGAGGAGGAGGTGCGCAGCACCGCGCAGTACCTCGTGGGGACACTCGCGCTGTCGACCTCCACCCAGGCCGGGCTGGCGGGCACCATCGCGGTGCTGCTCGCCGACGGCCTCGACGTGTCGTGGCTGCGCGAGCACCCGCAACGGCTGCTGGCGCTCCGGCCGCAGGACGTGCACGCGGTGGCGCGCCGCGTGCTCGCGCCGGCCTCGATGGTGACGACCGTCGTCGGGGACGCCTCGCTCGTCGAGGAGCCCCTGGCCGCGTTCGGGGAGGTCGTCCGCGGGTGACGGCGTGCCCGGGTTGTGTCCCGGGTCGGTGATGGGATGACTGACGTGATCAGCTCCGCCCCGGCGTACCACCTGGTCCGCCCGCCGCGCGCCGCGCCGGCGCCGGTCGTGCTCGACGCGGCGCAGCAGGCCGTCGTCGACCATCCCGGCGGCCCGCTGCTCGTGCTAGCCGGCCCGGGGACGGGCAAGACCGCGACCCTGGTCGAGGCGGTGGCCGCCCGGATCGACGCGGGCGCCGACCCGGAACAGGTCCTCGTCCTGACGTTCGGCCGGCGGGCCGCCGCGGAGCTGCGCGGCCGCATCACCGCCCGGCTCGGTCGCGCCACGAAGGAGCCGCTGGCCCGGACCTTCCACTCCTACGCGTTCGGCCTGCTGCGCCGCGAGGCCGCGTTGCGCGGCGAGCCCGCGCCGCGGCTGCTCTCGGGCCCCGAGCAGGACCTCGTCGTGCGTGACCTGCTCGCCGGCGACTTGGAGTCCGGGGCCCATGACTGGCCGGCAAGGCTGCGCGCGGCGCTGCCCACGCGCGGCTTCGCCCAGGAGCTGCGCGACCTCGTGATGCGGGCCTACGAGCGCGGTGTCACCGCAGCCGAGCTCGAGCGGCTGGGGCGCGCGGAGGGCCGCGACGACTGGCGCGCCGCAGCCCGTTTCATGCGGCAGTACGCCGGGGTGACCGCACTGCGTGAGGCCGCCACCTACGACCCGGCCGAGCTGATCCGTGCGGTCGTCGGCCTCTGGTTGCGCGACTCGGACCTCTTGGCTGCCGAGCGCGCCGCCCGGCCGTACGTCTTCGTCGACGAGCTGCAGGACACCGACCCGGCCCAGGTCGAGCTGCTGTCGCTGCTGTCCGGCGACGGTCGCGACCTGGTGGCCGTCGGCGACCCCGACCAGTCCATCTACGGCTTCCGCGGGGCGGACGTCACGGGCATCCGCGAGTTCCCGCACCGTTTCCGGACCGTCAGCGGCGAGCCGGCGCCGGTCGTCGCGCTCACGACGTGCCGGCGGTCCGGGGCCGGGCTGCTCGCGGCCGGCCGGCGGGTGGCCGAGGGGCTGAGCGGCCCCGTGCAGCACCGTCGGCTGACGCCGGCCGACGGGCTGCCTCCCGGCCGGGTGTCGGTCGCCCTGCTGCGGTCCGAGGCGCAGGAGGCGGCCCACGTCGCCGCCGCGCTGCGCGAGGCGCACCTGGTCGACGGCGTCCCGTGGTCCCGGATGGCCGTGCTGGTGCGCTCGACCGTCCACTCGCTGCCGGTGCTGCGGCGCGCGCTGGTCTCCGCCGGCGTCCCGGTCGCCGTGTCCGGTGACGAGGTCCCGCTGACCCAGGAGCCCGCGGTGCGTCCGCTGCTGCTGCTCCTGTCCTGCGCCGCGCGGCCCGACACGCTCGACGAGGACGCCGCCGTCGAGCTGGTCACCTCGCCGCTGGGCGGTGCCGACGTCATGGCCCTGCGTCGGCTCCGCCAGGCGCTGCGCCGGGCCGAGCTCGACGGCGGCGGGCGACGCGCCTCCGGGCCGTTGCTCGTCGAGGCGCTCGACGATCCCCGGGTGCTCGTGGCCCTCGACGGGCAGGCCACCCGGCCGGCTGCCGTCGTCGCCGACCTGCTGGCCCGGGCCCGGGCCGCCGTCGCCGCGCCGGGCGCGACGGCCGAGACGGTGCTGTGGGCGGTGTGGTCGCACACCGGTCTGGCCGGCCGGTGGGAGCGGGCCAGCCTCGAGGGCGGGCCCGCCGGCGAGGCCGCCGACCGCGACCTCGACGCGGTCGTCGCGCTGTTCGAGACGGCGGGCCGGTTCTGCGACCGGCTGCCCGGCGCCGGGCCGGAGGTGTTTCTCGACCACCTGCTGGGCCAGCAGATCCCGGCTGACGACCAGTCCGCGCGCGCCCCCGAGACGGACGCGGTGCACGTGCTGACCGCCCACGCCAGCAAGGGCCTCGAGTGGGACGTGGTCTGCGTCGCCGGCGTCCAGGAGGGCACCTGGCCCGACCTGCGGATGCGTGGGTCGTTCCTCGGCTCGGAGCGGCTGGTCGACCTGCTGCGTCCCGGCGCCGAGCGCACGCCGACGGTCGTGGCCACTGCGGCGACGCTGGCCCGCCTGCTCGAGGAGGAGCGCCGGCTGTTCTACGTCGCGGTCACCCGGCCCCGGCGCAGCCTGCTCGTCACCGCGGTGACGAGCGAGCGGGAAGGGCTCGCGCCGTCGAGGTTCCTCGACGAGCTGGACCCGCTCCCGCCCGGCGTCGACACCCGGCCGCTGACCACCGTCCGGCGACCCCTGAGCCTGACCGGGCTGGTGGCTGACCTGCGACAGGTCGTGACCGACCCGGAGGTCGACGGTCCGCTGCGCGCGGCCGCGGCTGCCCGGCTGACCACGCTGGCGGAGGCCGGGGCCCGAGCGGCCGACCCAGCCGGCTGGTGGGGGCTGCCCGCGCTGTCCGACGAGCGACCTGTCCGCGACCCCGGCGAGCCGGTGCCGGTGAGCCCGTCCAAGGTCGAGTCGTTCAGCCGGTGCCAGCTGCGCTGGTTCCTCGAGCACGTGGGCGGCGGCGACACCTCGGGCGCGGCGCAGAGCGTCGGCACGCTCGTGCACGCGGTCGCGGAGGCCGCGGTCGACCCGGCCAGCAGCACCGAGGAGGCCCTGCTCGCCCGGCTGGAGCGTCTGCT
>DASVBQ010000001.1:0-4252 GCA_036375795.1 Actinomycetes bacterium | reverse complement strand
CAGCCGGTTGAGGTCGAAGTCGTCGTGGATGCCGGTGCCCAGCGCCGAGATGATGGCCTGGACCTCCTGGTTCTGCAGCACCCGGTCGATGCGGGCCCGCTCGACGTTCAGGATCTTGCCGCGGATCGGCAGGATCGCCTGGACGCGCTGGTCGCGACCCTGCTTCGCCGGGCCGCCGGCCGAGTCGCCCTCGACGATGAAGAGCTCGCACTCCTCCGGGTTGGTCGACTGGCAGTCGGCCAGCTTGCCCGGCAGGCTGCCGCCGCCGAGCAGGCCCTTGCGGCTGCGCGCCGCGTCGCGCGCCTTGCGGGCCGCCATGCGAGCCACGGCCGCGCTCATCGCCTTGCGCGCGATGTCCTTGCCCTCGCCCGGGTTCTTCTCGAACCACTCGCCGAGGCGGTCGTTGACGACCTTCTGCACGAACGACTTGGCCTCGGTGTTGCCGAGCTTGGTCTTGGTCTGGCCCTCGAACTGCGGCTCGGCCAGCTTCACGCTGACGATCGCAGTGAGCCCCTCACGGACGTCGTCGCCGGTGAGGTTCGGGTCCTTCTCCTTGAGGATGTTCCAGTCGCGGGCGAACCTGTTGACCAGTGTCGTCAGCGCCGCGCGGAAGCCCTCCTCGTGCGTGCCGCCCTCATGGGTGTTGATGGTGTTTGCGAAGGTGTGGACCGACTCGGTGAAGCCGGTGTTCCACTGCATCGCGATGTCGAGCGACATCCCGCCCCCCACGTCGTCGGACTCGGCCTCGAAGGAGATGACCGTGCGGTGCACGGCCTCCTTGCGCGCGTTGAGGTGGTCGACGTAGTCGACGAGCCCACCGTCGTAGCGGTAGACCACCGCGGTCTGGGTGGTCTCCTCGATCTCGTCCGCAGCGGTCTCGGCGCTGGCACGCGGTCGCTCGTCGCGCAGCTCGATGGTGAGACCGCGGTTGAGGAAGGCCATCTCGCGGAACCGGGTCGAGAGGGTCTCGAAGGTGTACTCGGTCGTCTCGAAGATGTCCGGCGAGGCCCAGAAGGTGACGGTGGTGCCGGTGTCGTCGACGGCCGGCCCCTTGCGCAGTGGGGCGTCGGGCACGCCGAGCGTGTAGGACTGGGTCCACGCGTGACCCTCGCGGTGGATCTCGACCTCGAGCCGGGCCGACAGCGCGTTGACGACCGAGACGCCGACGCCGTGCAGACCGCCGGACACCTTGTAGCCGCCACCGCCGAACTTGCCACCCGCGTGCAGCACGGTCAGGACGACCTCGACCGCCGGCCGGCCCTCGCTGGCCACCTCGTCGACCGGGATGCCGCGACCGTTGTCCTTGACCCGCACGCCACCGTCCGGCAGCAGCGTGACGACGATGCGGTCGCAGTGGCCGGCCAGGGCCTCGTCGACCGAGTTGTCGACCACCTCGGTCACCAGGTGGTGCAGGCCGCGCTCGCCGGTCGACCCGATGTACATGCCTGGGCGCTTGCGGACCGCCTCGAGCCCCTCGAGCACCTGGATGGCACTGGCGTCGTACGAGCGTGCCCCGGTGGGGGATGCGTGCGGCTCGACGGACTCGACTGTCTCCAGGGGCTCGGCCGGCTGGGTCACGGGTTACCTTTCGTCGCGCGCGCAGACGTCGTCGACCGGGAGGGCGGGGGCCGGGAGGGGCGACGACGGCACCAAGGGTGCGTACCTGTCTCATCCTACCGGTCGGAGAGCGCAGAACCGGCCGTCAGGGGCGTCTGGGGACCACGTAAACGCCCGTATCCGGGTGGGGATGAGGCCCCCCACGCGGCAGCCGGGTTCGGAGGCCCTCTCAGCCGTACGTGTCGCGCGGCCCTCGCCCACGGACGCTGCGTGGACCCCGCTTCCAGGACGGGGCCGAGGGGCCGCGCACGGTCACCGCCGACACCGTCCCGGCGCCGAGCTCGGTGGCGATCCGGGCGAGCAGCGCGGGCGCGAGCAGCCGGATCTGGGTCGCCCACGCGGTGGAGTCCGCCTGCACCACCAGCTCGCCGTCGGCGTAGGACACGGGCTTCGCGTGCGCGGCCACGTCCGGCCCGACGATCGCCGCCCAGCGCCCCATCACGCCCCCGACCGCCGCGTCGGTCTCCCAGCCGCGCTCGGCGACCAGCCGGTCCAGGGTCGGCCCGAGCAGCTGCGGGTCGCGCTCGTCGGGATGGGCGCCGCTGCGCTCCTCCGGGGCGATCCGCCGCCACCTGGAGCGCCCGGTGGTCGTGTCGGCGGGCTGGCGCCCGGCGCCGGGGGAGAGACCGCGCCGGCGCGCCTCGACCCGGGCCGCGGCCAGCGCCTCGCGCGCCACCTCCACCGGAGAGCGCCGGGTGGGCTCGGTCGGCTCGTCGCTCATCGCGCCGGCCGGACCTGCGAGCCCAGCACGTCGACCCGGACGCCGCGCAGCGCCTCCGGGACGTCATGGGGGACGGCGGCCGTGACCAGCACCTGCTCGGCGCCTGCGACCAGGGCGGCGAGCCGGTCGCGCCGATGGTCGTCGAGCTCGGCGAAGACGTCGTCGAGGACCAGCACGGGCTCCCCACCGTCGCCGGCCTCGCCGCGGAGCAGGTCGTACGCCGCGAGGCGCAGCGCCAGGGCGAACGACCAGGACTCGCCGTGGCTGGCGTAACCCTTCGCGGGCAGCGGCCCGAGGGTCAGCACCAGGTCGTCCCGGTGCGGCCCGACGAGTGACACGCCGCGCTCGAGCTCGGCCTTGCGCGCCGCGGACAGCGCGTCGAGCAGCCTCGCGGACAGCTGTGCCCGGTCCGGCATGAGCGGGACCTCCTGGCCGTCCGGGGTCCGGACGGAGCCTCGGTAGGAGATGTTCGCCGGTCCGGCGGCGGAGTGCTCGGCGGGCGAGGTGGCCGCGACCGAGGCGTAGGCCTTGTCGACCAGCGGCCGCAGGGCCTCGACGAGCTCGAGCCGGCCGGCCAGCAGCTCGGCACCCACCGTGGACAGGTGGGTGTCCCAGACCTCGAGGGTGCCCAGGTCGACGGGGGGACCGCCGCGCCGCGCGCCGGCCGACTTGAGCAGCGCGTTGCGCTGCTTGAGGACCCGGTCGTAGTCCGAGCGCACGCCGGCGAACCGCGGGGCCCGCAGCACGAGCAGCTCGTCGAGGAACCGCCGGCGCTCGGCCGGGTCGCCCTTGACCAGCGCGAGGTCCTCCGGCGCGAACAGGACGCTGCGCAGGATGCCCAGCACCTCGCGGGGGCGCGGCACCGGCGAACGGTTGACCCGTGCCCGGTTGGCCCGGCCCGGGGTGATCTCCACCTCCACGAGCAGCGACCGGTCCTCGCGCACGACCTGACCGCGGACCACGGCCCGCTCCGCCCCGAGCCGGACCAGCGGGGCGTCCTGCGCCACACGGTGCGAGCCGAGCGTCGCGAGGTAGCCCACCGCCTCGACCAGGTTGGTCTTGCCCTGCCCGTTCGGACCGACCATCGCGGTCACGCCGCGGTCGAGCGGCAGCTCCACCTCGGCGTACGACCGGAAGTCGCGCAGCGACAGGTGGGACAGGCGCACGTCAGGCCGGCTTCTCGACCTCGTGCCGGGCCACCTTGGTCACCGCGTGGCCGCCGAACTGGTTGCGCAGCGCAGCCACCGCCTTCATCGCCGGCGAGTCATCCTGGCGGGAGGCGAAGCGGGCGAACAGTGCGGCGGACATCACCGGCGCCGGCACGGCGTGGTTGATGGCCTCCTCGATGGTCCAGCGGCCCTCGCCGGAGTCCTCGACGTAGCCCTGGATCTCGGCCAGCTCGGGGTCGGCGTCCAGGGCGAGCACGAGCAGGTCCAGCAGCCAGGACCGGATGACCGTGCCCTGCGTCCACGAGCGGACGACGCCCGGGACGTCCTCGACGACACCAGCAGCGGTGAGCAGCTCGTAGCCCTCGGCATAGGCCTGCATGAGGCCGTACTCGATGCCGTTGTGGACCATCTTCGCGAAGTGCCCGGCGCCCACCGGCCCGGCGTGGACGAACCCTGCGTCGCCCTCGGGCTTGAGCGCGTCGAACGCCGGCTGGACCTGGGCGACGTGCTCCGGGCTGCCGCCGACCATGAGGGCGTAGCCGTTGTCCAGGCCCCACACGCCACCGGAGACCCCGGCGTCGACGAAGCCGATGCCGCGCTCACCGAGGCGGGCGGCGTGCTCCTTGTCGTCGGTCCACCGGGAGTTGCCGCCGTCGACGACGACGTCCCCGGCGTCGAGCAGCGCGCCGAGCTCGTCGACCGTCGCCCGGGTGACCTCGCCGGCCGGGACCATCACCCACACGGC
>DASVBQ010000401.1:0-2956 GCA_036375795.1 Actinomycetes bacterium | reverse complement strand
CGTGTCGACCACGGTGTCGAAGTCCTCCTCCGACATCCGCATGACGAGCTGGTCGCGGGTGATGCCCGCGTTGGCGACCAGCACCTCGACCGGGCCGTGGGCTGCCTCGACCTCGGTGAACGCCGCCTCGACCGACTCCGGGTCGGTGACGTCGCAGCGCACGCCGAGCACTCCCTCCGGCGGCTCGCCCGACCGGTAGGTCACCGCGACCTTGTCGCCGGCGGCGACGAAGGCACGCGCGATCGCCAGCCCGATGCCGCGGTTGCCGCCGGTGACCAGCACGCTGCGCGCCGTGACACCACCGGCCTGGTCCTGTCCATCCGTCACGGCGCGACGGTATCGGGCTACCGGCGGATACCCCAAAGCCGGTGCCGACACCGTGGTCTCGGCGCTGGTGTCCGACAAACCGATTGTGCGCGGCGGCTAGGGTGCAGCCGATGCGCGCTGTCCAGGTGAGCCGCTTCGGGGGTCCGGAGGTCCTCGAGGTCGTCGACCTGCCCGCACCCACACCAACGGGCCACCTGCTGCGCATCGAGGTCACCACGGCCGGCGTCAACTACGCGGACACGCACCAGGCCGCCGACGACTACCTCGCGCCGCAGCGCCTGCCCTTCGTGCCCGGCGCGGAGGTGGTGGGCAGCACCGACGACGGCCGACGGGTCGTCGCCCTGGTCAGTGGCGGCGGATACGCCGAGCAGGCGCTGGCGCACCCGGACACGACCTTCTCGGTGCCGGACGACGTCGACGACACGACGGCTCTCGCCCTGGTGCTGCAGGGCACGACCGCCTGGCACCTGCTGCGCACCAGCGCCCGGATGGCCCCTGGCGAGTCGGTCGTCGTGCACGCAGCCGCCGGTGGCGTCGGCAGCCTGGCCGTGCAGCTCGCCCGGGAGCTCGGCGCGGCGCGGGTCATCGCCACCGCGTCGACGGTCGACAAGCGCGACGTCGCCCGTGACCTCGGCGCCGACGTGGCGCTCGACCCCGCGGCCGACGACCTCACCGCCGCGCTGCTCGACGCCAACAACGGGCGGCCTGTCGACATCGTCCTCGAGATGACCGGCGGCCCGGTCTTCGACGCGTCGTTGGCGGCCTTGGCGCCCTTCGGCCGGCTCGTGACCTACGGCATGGCCTCCCGCACCGCAGCCACACCGGTCGAGCCGGCCCGGCTCATGGCGACCTCGCGCGCGGTCGTCGGGTTCTGGCTGGTGCACGCCCTCCGGCTGCCGGGTGGCCTGCGCCCGGCGATGGAGGAGCTGCTCGACCTGCACGCCGCCGGGCGGCTGCAGGCGATCGACGGGGGGCGCTACCCCCTCGCGCACGCCCGACAGGCGCACGAGGACATCCAGGCGCGACGTACGCACGGAAAGCTCACGCTCGACTGCACCGCGCACCACTGACCCAGCACCACACCGACCGCGACCACCGGAGACGCCCGTGCCCGCAGAGATCGACGCGGCCTTCACCGACCTGCCCCTGCGCCGCCTCGCCGACGCCGCCCTCACCCGGGCCCGCGAGCTCGGTGCCGAGCACGCCGACCTGCGGGTCGAGCGCATCCGTGACGAGAGCCTGCGGCTTCGGGACGCGCGTCTGGACGGCACCAGCGACCAGGAGGACGTCGGATTCGCCGTGCGCGTCGTCCACGACGGGACGTGGGGGTTCGCCAGCGACGTCGTGCTGACCCCGGAGGCGGCCGTCCGGGTGGCGGAACAGGCGGTCGAGGTCGCTCGGGTCAGCCGCCCCCTCTCCACGGAGCGCGTGGTGCTGGCCCACGAGCCGGTGCACGGCGACGTGACCTGGGTGTCGCCGTACGACATCGACCCGTTCACCGTGTCCGACCAGGACAAGATGTCGCTGCTGGCCGACTGGAGCGCCGGGCTGCTGGCCCACGATGTCGTGGCGCACGCCGAGGCCTCGTGCCACGCCGTACGGGAGAACAAGTTCTACGCCGACCTGGCCGGCACCACGACCACGCAGCAGCGGGTCCGCATCAACGTCCAGCTCGAGGCCGTCGGCATCGACAAGGAGTCCGGCCGCTTCGACACGATGCGCACGCTCGCCCCGCCGGTCGGCCGCGGTTGGGAGCACGTCACCGGCACGACGTACGACTGGGCGACCGAGCTCGACGAGCTGCCCGACCACCTGGCCGAGAAGCTGCGGGCGCCGTCGGTGGAGGGCGGCACGTACGACCTGGTGATCCACCCGTCGAACCTCTTCCTCACGATCCACGAGTCGATCGGGCACGCGACCGAGCTCGACCGGGCGCTGGGCTACGAGGCCAACTACGCCGGCACCTCGTTCGCGACCTTCGACCAGCTGGGCTCGTTGCGCTACGGCTCCGACGTCATGAACGTGACCGGTGACCGCACCGCGGAGCACGGCCTGGCCTCGATCGGGTACGACGACGAGGGCGTGGCCGGTCAGTCGTGGGACATCGTCCGCAACGGCGTGCTGGTGGGCTACCAGCTCGACCGGGCCATGGCCCGGCTCAAGGACCTGGGCCGCTCGAACGGCTGCGCGTTCGCCGACGCCGCCGGCCACGTCCCGATGCAGCGCATGGCCAACGTGTCCCTGCAGCCCGCCGAGGGCGGTCCGTCGACCGAGGAGCTCATCTCGCGGGTCGATCGCGGCATCTACATCGTGGGCGACAAGAGCTGGTCGATCGACATGCAGCGCTACAACTTCCAGTTCACGGGTCAGCGGTTCTTCCGCATCGAGGACGGCCGGCTGGCCGGGCAGCTGCGCGACGTGGCCTACCAGGCCACGACCACCGACTTCTGGGGCTCGCTCGAGGCTGTCGGCGGCCGGCAGACCTACGCGCTGGGCGGAGCGTTCAACTGCGGCAAGGGCCAGCCCGGCCAGGTCGCGGCGGTGAGCCACGGCTGTCCCTCGACACTCTTCCGCGGCGTGCGGATCCTCAACACCCAGACGGAGGCGGGCCGATGAGCACGGCGACCAC
>DASVBQ010000261.1:0-4956 GCA_036375795.1 Actinomycetes bacterium | reverse complement strand
CGCGCTCGGCCGCGCCCCGGACGTCCACTGCCTGCCGGTGGGCAACGCGGGCAACATCACGGCGTACTGGAAGGGCTACGTCGAGTACGCCGCCGACGGCCTGTGCGTGCACCCCCGGATGTGGGGCTTCCAGGCGGCAGGGGCCGCGCCGATCGTGCGCGGGGAGCGGGTCGAGCACCCGGAGACGGTTGCGACCGCGATCCGCATCGGCGATCCGGCGTCGTGGGCCGGCGCGGTGGCGGCCCGCGAGGAGTCCAAGGGCCGCATCGACTCGGTCACCGACGAACAGATCCTGGCCGCCCAGCGGCTGCTCTCCTCCCGTGAGGGGGTCTTCGTCGAGCCGGCCAGCGCGGCGGCGGTCGCCGGCCTCCTGCAGTGCCACGAGCAGGGCGAGCTGGAGCCCGGCCAGGTCGTCGTCTGCACCGTCACAGGGAACGGGCTCAAGGACATCGAGACGGCCCTCTCCCAGATCCGGGTCGAGAGCGACACCGTCCCGCCGGACGTCGGCGCAGCGGCCGCCGCGCTCGGTCTGTGAGCAGGGCCGACGCCGCGCAGGCCGCGGGCCGCGAGGTGACCGTCACGGTCCCGGCCACCAGCGCGAACCTCGGACCCGGCTTCGACGCGCTGGGTCTCGCGCTCTCGCTGCGCGACGAGGTGCGGGTGCGTGTCGAGCCGGCCTCGGCGCCAGAGGTCACCGTCCACGTCGAGGGCGAGGGCGCGGACTCGGTGCCTCGCGACGCGTCGCACCGTGTCGTGCGCGCGCTGCATGCGACGTACGACCGACTCGGGCTGCCCCGCCCGCACCTCACGATGTCGTGCACCAACCGCATCCCGCACGGCCGCGGGCTGGGGTCCTCGGCGGCCGCCGCCGTCGCGGGCGTTCTCGCCGCCAGGGCGCTGTCCGGGGCCGCGCTGGACACCGAGGTGGCGCTGGCCCTCGCCACCGATCTCGAGGGCCACCCCGACAACGCGGCCGCCTGCCTGCTGGGTGGGCTCACCATCGCCTGGACTGACCGGTCGGGCACGCATGCGGTCCGCATGGAGACCGCGCCCGGTGTCCGTGCGGTGGTGTTCGTGCCGTCGACCGAGCTGTCGACCGACACCGCGCGCGGTCTGCTGCCGGCCACCGTGCCGCACGCCGACGCCGCCCATGCTGCGGGCCGCGCGGCCCTGCTCGTCGAGGCGTTGACCCGCCGGCCCGAGCTGCTGCTCCCGGCGACCGAGGACCGGCTGCACCAGGGCTACCGGGCACCCGCCATGCCGGCGACGGCGGGTCTGGTCGACGCGCTGCGGGCCGCGGGTGTCGCGGCCGTCGTGTCCGGAGCGGGACCCAGCGTGCTCGCCCTGACGGCGGCCGTCGACGAGCCCGCGGTCCCGCCCCCTCCGGGCTGGACCGTGCTCGACCTTCCGGTCTCGAGCCGCGGCGCGCAGGTGGGGCCGTCCGGGGGACACGACTCGCCGTGATTCGCCAGGCCGGGACTATCCCGGGCGCCGATGGTGTTACTCTCGCCATCACACCAGACGCCACGTCGAGTGGCCGGTGCTCCGCCACGAATCCCCGGGCGCCTCGCGCTCGCCGTCCCAGGACGACCGTGGCTCCCCACCCGAACGGCCGCGGTCCCCTCGCAGCCGGTCTCCGGTGAGGCCCAGGGGATGCGGCACGGAGCCCGATCGGGGCGCCCGGTGAGTGATATTCCCCGTCAGATGTTCGTCTCGTCGAGACGAAACCCGGTTCACCGGGTGACCTCGGGTCGCCCGGTCCGCCGGGAGAGCACGACCGGGGTCCCGGAGCACCGTCGACCCCGTCGAATGAGGAAGGACCAGTACGTGTCCGACAGCACCGATCTCCTGGACGCGCCCTCGACGGGCAGCGCCGGGGACAGCCCCGCCGGCGACGCCGCCACCGCCTCCAAGCCCACCCGCAAGCCCGCGCGCAAGGCCACCGGCCTGTCCGGCATGGTCCTCGCGGAGCTGCAGGGCCTGGCCTCCGAGCTGGGCATCAGCGGGACCGCGCGGATGCGCAAGGGCCAGCTGATCGAGGCCATCAAGGAGCGGCAGGGCGGCGGCACCGCGGGCGGCAGCGCCGCCGCGGCCGAGGGGGCCGGGCCTGCAGCGGTCGAGCCCGCCGAGGAGCGGGCGGAGCGGCGGCCGGAGCGCTCCGACGGCCAGCCCGAGCGCCGGCCCGGGGGCCAGGCCGAGCAGCAGCCGGAGCAGCAGCCGGACCAGCAGGGCGGGCGACCGGCCGAGGGCCGTGGCGCCGAGCAGCCGCGCGACGGCGGCCAGCGCCAGCGTCGCGACCGGCAGCAGGGCGACCGCCAGCAGGCCGACCGGCAGCAGGCCGACCGCCAGCAGGGTGACCGCCAGCAGGGTGGGCGTCAGCAGCAGGGCCAGCAGGACCAGGGCCACGGCGGCGACGACGACTTCGACGGGCGGGGCGGCCGCAGCCGTCGCCGCGGGCGCTACCGCGACCGCAACCGCAGCCGCCGGGGCCGTGACGGTTTCGCCCCGAGCGAGAGTGACGGCAGCCTGCCGGAGATCAGCGAGGACGACGTCCTCGTCCCGGTCGCGGGCATCCTCGACATCCTCGACAACTACGCGTTCGTCCGGACCTCCGGCTACCTGCCCGGGCCGAACGACGTCTATGTCTCGCTGGCCCAGGTCCGCAAGTCCGGGCTGCGCAAGGGCGACGCCATCACCGGCGCCGTGCGCCAGCCGCGCGAGGGCGAGCGCAAGGAGAAGTTCAACGCGCTGGTGCGTCTTGACTCGGTCAACGGCTCCGAGCCCGAGAAGGCCCGGGGTCGGGTCGAGTTCAACAAGCTGACGCCGCTCTACCCGCAGGAGCGGCTCCGCCTGGAGACCGACGCCAACGTTCTCACCACGCGAGTGATCGACCTGGTCGCCCCGATCGGCAAGGGCCAGCGCGGGCTGATCGTGTCGCCGCCGAAGGCCGGCAAGACGATGGTCCTGCAGGCCATCGCCAACGCGATCACGCAGAACAACCCGGAGACCCACCTCATGGTCGTGCTCGTCGACGAGCGGCCGGAGGAGGTCACCGACATGCAGCGGTCGGTCAAGGGCGAGGTCATCGCGTCGACCTTCGACCGTCCGGCGGAGGACCACACGATCGTCGCCGAGCTCGCCATCGAGCGCGCCAAGCGGCTGGTCGAGCTGGGTCACGACGTCGTCGTGCTGCTCGACTCCATCACCCGCCTCGGCCGCGCCTACAACCTGGCCGCCCCGGCGAGCGGACGCATCCTGTCCGGTGGAGTCGACTCGACGGCGCTCTACCCGCCGAAGCGGTTCTTCGGCGCGGCCCGCAACATCGAGAACGGTGGCTCCCTGACCATCCTGGCCACCGCGCTGGTCGAGACCGGCTCGCGGATGGACGAGGTGATCTTCGAGGAGTTCAAGGGCACCGGAAACATGGAGCTCAAGCTCGACCGCAAGCTCGCCGACAAGCGGATCTTCCCTGCGGTGGACGTCGACCCGTCCGGCACCCGCAAGGAGGAGATCCTGATGGCCCGCGACGAGCTGCAGATCACCTGGAAGCTCCGTCGCGTGCTGCACGCCCTCGAGACCCAGCAGGCCCTCGAGCTGCTGCTCGACCGCATGAAGAAGACCAAGAGCAACGCGGAGTTCCTCATGCAGGTCCAGCAGACCATGCCGATGCCGGGCAACGGCGGCGGCAGCGACGACGACTAGGCCGACCACCTGAGACGCCGGGGAACAGCAGGGCCGCTCGCTCGGTTGTGAGCAGCGGTTCTGCCTCTGGCAGACTGTTCCGCTGGTTCCGGTTCACGCCCCGCCGTCCGAGGCGGTGGCGACCCGGCGACCGCACATGTGAGGAGAGCATCACCGTGAAGGCCGACATCCACCCCGAGTACGTCGAGACGACCGCCACCTGCAGCTGTGGCAACACGTTCACGACGCGCAGCACCGCGAAGAACGGCGTGATCCACGCCGAGGTCTGCTCGCAGTGCCACCCCTTCTACACCGGCAAGCAGAAGATCCTCGACACCGGCGGCCGCGTCGCCCGGTTCGAGAAGCGCTTCGGCAAGTCGGGCTCCGGCAACAAGTAGCACCCCCCACGGCGTCGGCGCCGCACCCCCCACGGGTGCGCGCCGGCGCCGTCGTCGTTCCGGCCCCGAGACCCGAGAGGAGCCAGCCATGCTGGAGGCACCCGCCGAGCTGCTCGACGAGCATGCCCGGCTGGAGGCCGAGCTGGCTGACCCGGCGGTCCACGGCGACCAGGAGAAGGCCCGACGGCTCGGGAAGCGCTACGCCGAGCTGACGCCTGTGGTCGAGACGCACCGGGCCCTGCGGTCCCTGGCCGGGGACCTCGAGACCGCCCGCGAGCTGGCGAGCGAGGACGAGTCCTTCCGGGCCGAGATCCCGGGCATGGAGGCACGCCGGGAGGACCTGGAGGCCCGGCTGCGGATGCTGCTGCTGCCCCGCGACGAGAACGACGACAAGGACGTGATCGTCGAGATCAAGGCCGGCGAGGGTGGCGAGGAGTCCGCGCTGTTCGCCGGCGACCTCCTGCGCATGTACCTGCGGTACGCCGAGCGCGTCGGCTGGAAGACCGAGGTGATCGAGGCCACCGAGTCCGACCTCGGCGGATACAAAGATGTGTCCTTCGCGGTGAAGTCGCGCGGGACGCCGGCGCCCGGGGAGGGCGTCTGGTCCCGGCTGAAGTACGAGGGCGGCGTGCACCGCGTGCAGCGGGTGCCCGTCACCGAGTCCCAGGGCCGCATCCACACCAGTGCTGCCGGTGTCCTGGTGATGCCCGAGGCCGAGGACGTCGACGTCCAGATAGACCCCAACGACCTGCGCATCGACGTTTACCGGTCGTCCGGGCCGGGCGGGCAGAGCGTGAACACCACGGACTCCGCGGTACGCATCACGCACGTCCCGACCGGGATCGTCGTGTCCTGCCAGAACGAGAAGTCCCAGCTG
>DASVBQ010000387.1:0-7370 GCA_036375795.1 Actinomycetes bacterium | reverse complement strand
CCACCTCGCCCTCGGTCGGCGTGCCGAACGACGTGCCGCGCGCGACTGCGGCCTGGACGGCGTCGACGACGTCCGGGTGGGCGTGGCCGAGCAGCAGGGGACCCCACGAGCAGACCAGGTCGACGTACTCCCGGCCGTCGGCGTCGACGAGGTACGGGCCGCGACCGGACACCATGAACCGCGGCGTGCCGCCGACGGCGCGGAAGGCGCGCACCGGCGAGTTGACGCCGCCGGGGATGACGGCCTGGGCGCGCGCGAGCAGCGCCTCCGACGCGGGCGCGGGGCTGTGCGCCTCGATCACCGCGGGCCCTCGTGCAGCAGTCGCGCGGCCTCGACCGCCCAGTACGTGAGGACGATGCCGGCGCCGGCGCGGCGGATCGCGGTGAGCGACTCGACGATGGTGCGGTCGCGGTCGAGCCAGCCCTTCTCGAAGGCCGCTTCGGCCATGGCCAGCTCGCCGGACACCTGGTAGGCGGCCACCGGCACGCCGTGGCGCGCCGCCTCGTCGGCGACCCGGCGCAGCACGTCGAGGTAGGGCAGCGCAGGTTTCACCATCACGAGGTCCGCGCCCTCGGCGAGGTCGAGCGCGAGCTCGCGCAGTGCCTCGTCGAGGTTGGCCGGGTCCTGCTGGTACGTCCGCCGGTCGCCCTGCAGGGTCGACTCGACGGCCTCCCGGAACGGGCCGTAGAAGGCGGACGCGTACTTCGCGGTGTAGGCGAGCAGCGCGGTGTCGACGTAGCGGTCGGCGTCGAGGGCCGCGCGCACCACGCCGACCTGGCCGTCCATCATCCCGGACAGCCCGAGCACGTGGGCGCCCGCCGCGGCCTGCGCGAGACCCATCTCGGCGTAGCGCACCAGCGTCGCGTCGTTGTCCACCGACCCGTCGGCCGCGAGCACGCCGCAGTGGCCGTGGTCGGTGAACTCGTCGAGGCACAGGTCGGACATGACCACCGTCGCGTCACCGACTTCCGCGACCACGTCACGGATGGCGACGTTGAGCACGCCGTCGTCGTCGGTCGCGCCGCGCCCGACCGGGTCGCGGACCGCCGGCACCCCGAAGAGCATCAGCCCGCCGACACCGGCCTGCACCGCCTCGACCGCCGCCTTGCGCAGCGAGTCGCGGGAGTGCTGGACGACGCCCGGCATCGAGCCGATCGGCACCGGCGCGTCGAGACCCTCCTTGACGAACATCGGCAGCACCAGGTCGGCCGGGCTCGGCCGGGTCTGTGCGACCAGCGAGCGCAGCGCGGCGGTCCGGCGCAGCCGGCGCGGCCGGCCCGCGGGAAAGGTCGCGACGTCGGGCACCGGTCAGGTGGCCTTGCGGCGCGCAGTGGTGCGCTTCTGCGACGGGCGCAGCACCGGCTCGCCGGCGGCGACGGCAGCGGCCTGGATGGACGCGCCGTACTCCGAGAGCGCGGTCGCGAGGTCGGCGACCGACGGGTTCGGCGCGAGGACGTCGACCCGCAGGCCGTGCTCCTCGGCCGTCTTCGCCGTCGCCGGGCCGATGCAGGCGATGACCGTCGACGCGTGCGGCTTGCCGGCGATGCCGACCAGGTTGCGCACGGTCGAGGACGAGGTGAACACCACCGCGTCGTAGCCGCCGCTCTTGATCGCCTCACGGATCGGCGCGGCCGGAGGGGCCGCCCGCACCGTGCGGTACGCCGTCACGTCGTCGACCTCCCAGCCACGCTCGACCAGGCCGGCCACGAGGTTCTCGGTGGCGATGTCGGCGCGCGGCAGGAACACCCGGTCGATCGGGTCGAACACCGCGTCGTACGGCGGCCAGTCCTCGAGCAGGCCGGCGGCCGACTGCTCGCCGCTGGGCACCAGGTCAGGCTTGATGCCCCAGGCCAGCAGGTCGGCAGCGGTCTGCTCGCCGACCGCGGCGACCTTGATGCCGGCGAAGGCGCGCGCGTCCAGGCCGTACTCCTCGAACCGCTCGCGCACCGCCTTCACCGCGTTGCGCGAGGTGAACGCGATCCACTCGTAGCGCCCGGTCACCAGGCCCTTGATCGCGCGCTCCATCTGCTGCGGCGTGCGCGGCGGCTCGACCGCGATGGTGGGCACCTCCTCGGGCACCGCGCCGTGGGCCCGCAGCCGCTCGGACAGGGCGCCGGCCTGCTCCTTCGTGCGCGGCACGAGCACCCGCCAGCCGAACAGCGGCTTCGTCTCGAACCACGAGAGCGTCTCGCGCAGGCCTACCGTGTCGCCGACCACGGTGACGGCCGGGGCGGTGAGCTTGGCGGCCTTGACGTCCGCCGCGACCCGGTCCAGCGTCGACACGACGGTGCGCTGGCTGGTGGTCGTGCCCTGCTGGGTGAGCGCGATCGGGGTCGACTCGTCCCGGCCCGCTGCGACGAGCGCCGTGGCCACCTCACCGATCACGCCGGTGGCTGAGAGCAGCACCAGCGTCGCGTTCCCGGCGGCCACGACCGACCAGTCCACGCTGCCCTCGGCGACGTTCACGACGCGCACCTCGCGGTGCTTGGCCGAGGTGAGCGGGATGCCGGCGTACGCGGGGACGGCGCTCATCGACGAGACGCCGGGGACGACCTCGAAGGGGATGCCGGCCCTCGCGCAGCCCACCGCCTCCTCGGAGCCGGTGGCGTAGAGGAACGGGTCCCCGTCGAGCAGTCGCACCACGGAGCCGCCGGACTTGGCCGCCTTGACGACCAGGCGGGCTCGCACGGCGTGGCTGAGCGGCTGTCCGTCGTCGCCGAGCGAGCCGTCGACGACCTCGACGTCCTCGCGGCAGAACCGGCGCACGAACGCCTCGTCCTGCGACTCGGTGACCACCACGTCGGCCCGGGCGAGCAGCTCGACGGCGCGGACCGTCAGCAGCTCGGGGTCGCCGGGGCCGGCGCCGACGAACGCGACGCAGCCGATCGGGCGGCGGGGCCGGGCCGGCTTCTCGGAGCCGGCTGCGGTCTTCTTCTTGGTTGGGCGGGTCACCTGACGCGCTCCCACATGAGATCAGCCGCACCTGCGGCGAGCAGCTCGGCCGCGAGGTCGCGACCGATCCGTGCTGCCTCGTCCAGAGGTCCGGTGGCGGACAGCCGCACGCTCGCGGACCCGTCGACTGCGCTGACGACGGCCCGGAGGTACAGCTCGGGGACATGCTCGCCGTCGGCCGCTTCCCCGTAGGCCCCGACAGGGGCCGAGCAGCCGGCTTCCAGTGCGGCGAGCAGTGTGCGCTCGGCCCCCACTGCGAGCCGGGTCACGGCGTCGTCGAGGGTGCCGAGCTGGTCGGCGGTGGTCGTGTCGCTCGCACGACACTCGACCGCCAGCGCCCCCTGGCCGGGGGCGGGAAGCATCTGGAGAGGGTCGATGACCTCGGTGGCCGCGTCAAGTCGACCAAGGCGGGCCAGGCCGGCCCGGGCCAGCACGACGGCGTCCAGCCGGCCGTCGGCGACCATGCCGAGGCGGGTGTCGACGTTGCCGCGGATGTCGACCACCTCGAGGCCGAGGCCGAGGGCGCGCAGCTGGGCGGCCCGGCGCGGCGAGCCGGTGCCGACCCGGGCGCCTGCGGGCAGCTCGCCCAGGGTCAGGCCGTCGCGGGCGACCAGCGCGTCACGCGGGTCCTCGCGGGTGGGTACGGCTGCCAGCCGGATGCCGTCGGGGTCGGCGGTCGGCAGGTCCTTGAGCGAGTGCACGGCGGCGTCGACCTCGCCCGAGAGCAGTGCGTCGCGCAGCGCCCCGACGAACACGCCGGTCCCGCCGATCTGGGCGAGCGCGGCTCGCGACGTGTCGCCGTACGTCGTCACCGGCACGAGCTCGACACTCCGGCCGGTGCGCTCGGTCAGCGCCGTCGCCACCATCGTCGACTGCGCTGTGGCGAGCGCGCTGCGGCGGGTGCCGAGACGCAGCGGGGCGGTCACCGCGGACCCTCCTCGGCCGCCGTCGGGTCGACCTCGATGTCCGCGCGGGTCACGGCCTCGACCGCCGCCTGGTCCAGGCCGAACAGCTTGCCCAGCGCGTCGGCGTACGACTGGCCGCC
The DNA here is from genome assembly GCA_036375795.1 of Actinomycetes bacterium. Taxonomy (GTDB): domain Bacteria; phylum Actinomycetota; class Actinomycetes; order JACCUZ01; family JACCUZ01; genus DASVBQ01. The sequence continues at coordinate 3,373 of DASVBQ010000387.1, read as the reverse complement.
GGGTTCCCCGGCCAGCTGCTTCACGCGCACGGTCGGCGCGTGCAGGACCTTGTCCACCACTCGCTGGACGGTCTGCTCGATCTCGGCGCGCACCCGGTCCTCGATCTCCGGAAGCCGGCTGGTCAGCCGCGCCAGCTCGGCGCGCACGACGCCGTCGGCCATGTCGCGCAGGGCGACCACCGTCGGGGCGACGCTCGCGGCCCGCTGCCAGCCGAGGAACGCGGTGACCTCGTCGGCCACGATCGCGCGGGTCGCCTCGACGTCGGCGGCGTGCTCGGTGCGCTCCAGGGCCTCGGCCAGCGTCTCGAGGTCCACCACGGTGACGCCCGGCACGTCGCAGGCTCCGGGCTCCACGTCTCGGGGCAGCGCCAGGTCGAGCACGACGAGCGGGCGCGCGTCGCGGGTCTCCTGCGCGGCGGCGAGCAGGTCGACCGAGATGACGTGCCCCACGGCCCCCGTGCAGGACACCACGAGGTCGGCCTCGTGGACGGCCTCGTCGAGTGCTGAGAGCGGGACGGCCCGGCCGCCGACCGAGGCGGCGACCCGCTGGCCGTGTGAGAGCGTGCGGTTGGCCACCACGACCTCCGCCGTCCCGGCCTGGCTCAGCACCGTGGCCGCGAGCGCGCTCATCGCACCGGCCCCGACGACGAGGGCGGACGTGTCGGCGTGCGCGCCGAGAACCCGCTCTGCCTGCTCGATACCGGCCGAGACCAGCGAGCGACCGGCCCGGTCGATGCCGGTCTCGGTGCGGGCCCGCTTGCCGACCCGGAGGGCCTGCTGGGCCAGAGCACCGAGGGTGCGGCCCGCCGTGCCCGCGTCCTGCGCCGAGCGCAGGGACGTGCGCACCTGGCCGAGGATCTGGCTCTCGCCGACGACCATGGAGTCCAGCCCGCAGGCGACGGCGAACAGGTGTGCAACCGCCCGGTCCTCGTAGTGCACGTAGAGGTGCGGGGTGAGCTCGTCCAGGCTCACGCCGGTGCGCCGGGCCAGCAGCTCCGAGGTCTGGGCGAGGCCCCCGTGGAACTTGTCGACGTCGGCGTAGACCTCGACCCGGTTGCAGGTCGACAGCACCATCGCCTCGCCCGCGTGGTCGCTCGACACGACGTCGTCGAGCAGCTTGACGGCCGCGTCACCCGTCAGGGCCATCCGCTCGAGCAGGTCGACCGGCGCGGTGCGGTGGGAGAGCCCCACGACGAGGACGCTCACGGGCTCACCACCGTCGCCAGCCCGTTCAGCGAGCCGTTGACCTCCGCCGTTGCCGCTCCCGGGAGAACCTTGCGCTGCTCGTGGAACGCCAGGATCTGCAGCTCGATCGACATGTCGACCTTGCGGACCTCGACGTGGTCGGGGACCGCGAGCACGGTGGGCGCGAAGTTGAGGATGCTGCTGACGCCGGCGGCCACGAGGCGGTCGCACACGTCCTGGGCGACAGCGGCCGGCGTCGCGATGACCGCGATCGCGATGTCGTGGGAGCGCACGACATCCTCCAGCGCCTGCAGCGGGGCGACCTCGAGCCCGGCGACCGTGGTGCCGACCTTGTCCGGGTCGGCGTCGACGAGCGCGCGGATGGCGAAGCCACGCGACGCGAAGCCGTTGTAGTTGGCGAGCGCGTGCCCGAGGTGTCCCAGCCCGACGATGACGACGGGCCAGTCCTGGGTCAGGCCGAGCTCACGCGAGACCTGGTAGACGAGGTACTGGACGTCGTAGCCCACGCCGCGCGTGCCGTAGGAGCCCAGGTACGACAGGTCCTTGCGCAGCTTGGCCGAGTTGACCCCCGCCGCGGTGGCCAGCTCCTCGGACGAGACCGTGGAGACCCCGTCCTCGGAGAGCAGGCCGAGCGCGCGCAGGTAGACCGGCAGCCGGGCGACGGTGGCGTCCGGGATGCCCTGCCGCACCGACCCGCTACGCCGGGCGCCGCGGTCGGCACGCACCGCGCTCGGCCTCGCGCTGGGTCCAGGCGTCGTCACAGGTCTCCACTCACCACTGACTGGTGGACTGGGTGCCGGCGGGTCCTGCGGTCACCGGCCCAGCCAGGTTATGCGCTTGTGAACGTGAGCACAAAGTGAGCGATGACGGCCCCCTGATCGCCGTCAGGTCAGCAGCGCCGCGCGCAGCCGGTCCTCGCTGACCCGCCAGAAGTCGTGCTGCTTCCCGTCGACCAGGGTGACGGGGATCTGCTCCCAGTACCGCTCGTGCAGAGCCGGATCGTCGAGGATGCTGCGCTCCTCGAAGGTCTCCCCGAGCTCCGCGGTGACTCGGGCCACCACCTCGCGCGCCTCGTCGCACAGGTGGCACCCGGGCTTCCCGATCAGCGTGACGCGGGCGCTCACTCGGGCTCGCCCACCTCCTCGAGGTCCTCCCGCAGGCGGCCCTTCGCGACCTTCCCGGTGGCCGAGTGGGGCAGCGCGTCGACGACCTCGACCTGGGTCGGCCGCTTGAAGCGGGCCAGCCGGGAGGCGGTGTGCGCGACCACGTCCGCTGCGTCCAGCGTGGTGCCCGGCCGTGGGACCACGAAGGCCTTCACCGCCTCGCCGGTGTACGGGTCCGGCACGGCGATGACAGCGGCCTCCAGGACGCCCGGGTGCTGGGCGAGGACGTCCTCGACCTCGCGAGGGTAGACGTTGAACCCGCTGACGAGCACCAGCTCCTTGCGGCGGTCGACGAGGAACAGGTCGCCGTCCTCGTCGGCGTAGGCCACGTCGCCGGTGCGCCACCAGCCGTCCTCGCCGGGGCCGTCAGCGCCGTCCGGCCAGTAGCCGGAGAACAGGTTGTCGCCGCGGACCCATACCTCGCCGGTGTCGTCCTCCTCCACCTCGGCGCCGTCCTCGTCGCACAGCTTCACCTCGACGCCGGGCACCGGGCGGCCGACCGACCCGGGCTTGACGCGGGCCGAGGCCAGCGTGGTCGCGACGACCGGCGCGGTCTCGGTGAGGCCGTACCCCTCGTAGATCGTCACGCCGGCCTCTTCCCGCACCTGCTCGAGAACTGACGGCGGCAGCGGGGCGGAGCCGGACTCGAGCATCCGTACGTCGCGCAGCGCGTCCAGCGACGCGCCCCTGGTCCACGCGACGTACATCGTCGGAGCAGCGGGGATGTTGGTGACGCCGTGGGAGCGGACCAGCTCGAGGGTCGCGACCGGGTCGAAGCGCTCGACCAGCAGGCCCGTCGCGGCGGTGGCCGCCACCATGCCCAACCCTGTGTTGAGGCCGTAGATGTGGAACAGCGGCAGGACGAGCAGCACCACGTCGTCCGGGTGCATCGGGCTCGGCTCCAGCCGTTGGCACTGGTCGAGGTTGGCGAGCAGCGCTCGGTGGGTGAGCATCGCGCCGCGCGGGCGCCCGCTGGTGCCCGAGGTGAACATGAGCACCGCGAG
>DASVBQ010000382.1:0-13325 GCA_036375795.1 Actinomycetes bacterium | reverse complement strand
TGCGACTGGCGCCGGCCACCTGGCCGGCGCCAGTCGTGCGTCCACCGACAGGGAGAGGTGTGACTGGATGCGGCTCGTGTCGGTCGTCGGCGGTTTCGGGCGGGTCGAGGGTGCCGACGTCATCCCGATGGGCGCCGACCTGGTGTCCTGGCTGGCGGGTGAGCCCGCCCACGACTCGGCGCCCCGGCGGTTGGCCGACCTCGTCCTGCTCGCGCCCGTGCCGCGCCCGGGCAAGATCGTGTGCGTCGGGCTCAACTACCGCGACCATGCCGCCGAGACCGGCAAACCGGTGCCCACCGAGCCCGTGCTCTTCGCGAAGTTCGCCAACTCGGTGGTGCCCGACGGCGCCACGGTCGTCATCCCCGCCGCGACGCAGGAGGTGGACTGGGAGGCCGAACTGGGCGTGGTCATCGGCCGGCGGGCGTCGCGAGTCAGTCACCGTGCGGCCCTCGACCACGTGGCCGGCTACACCTGCCTGAACGACCTCTCCGCCCGCGACCTGCAGCGCAGTGGCGGGCAGTGGACCCGCGGCAAGGCGATCGACGGCTTCCTGCCGATGGGGCCGTGTCTGGTCACCGCGGCCGCGGTTCCCGACCCCTCGGCCCTGGGAATCTCGTGCACGGTCAACGGCGAGGTCGTGCAGGACTCCAGCACGAAGGAGATGGTGTTCGGAGTCGCCGAGCTGGTCAGCATCATCAGCCAGACCATGACCCTCGAGCCCGGCGACTGCATCGCGACCGGCACGCCGCCCGGGGTCGGCATGGCCCGCACGCCACCGTGGTTCCTCGCGGCGGGCGACGAGGTCGTCGTGGAGATCGAGCAGATCGGACGACTCACGACGCACATCGCCTGAGCATCGGGAGGCCTACCCACGCGAAAGGCCAGCGCCTACTGGAGCTCCCATGGGGTGGTGCTCCCGGCACTGGCCTCTCGGACAACTCTCTGGGTCAGGGGCCTTCCGGTTCGACGGAGGAACGGTGCGGTGTGGTCACCAATGGCCTCCTTCCAATCGTCCTAATTCGGACACCGTCAAAATAGCCTCCGGCCGGGCGTCGCCGTCAAGACCCGCCGCGCCGACGTGGCAAAGAGCGGCCTGCACGAGGTGATCATCCGGCGCGGACGGGTAACCGGGCGCCCGTGGAACGACGCAGACTCCGCGCCGCAGAGGCCCTCCGCCGACTCGACATCATCGCGACGCGGCGCGCCCAGGCGAGGCGGCGGGCGCTAGCCAGCCCCGCTGCCGCGGACCGGACCGGTCAGCTCCTCGATGTTGGCGACGAGGTCCGGGTGCGGAAAGAAGCAGACGAGGACGAGGTCTGACGAGCCGGTGGCCACCGTCGCGTGCGGGACGCCGGCGGGCACCACGAGCAGGTCACCCGCCGTCACTTCGGTTGCGACGTCGCCCTCCCAGGCGGTACCGGCCCCCTCGGCGACGTACGCGACCTCGGCGCTGTGCGGGTGGACGTGGGGTGTACGTGGCCCCGCGGCGATCCGCACCACGCGGACACTGCAACCGGTCTCCACGCCTTGGGGCAGCGGGTCCGCAGAGCGCCGGCCGGTCAGCTCGGCGAACTGCATCGCACCACCAGGGACGACGGGCACGGCGCTCTCCGAACCTCTCAGGCGAAGCTGCGGTCCGCTCCCGCGGCCTCGATGACCTCGTTGACCAGGACAGCCCGCCCGTCGCGCTGGGACGACTCCAGCACCGAGCGCACGACTGCCAGCGCGCGCACCGCCTGCTCTGCCCCGACCTCGACGGTCGCCTCGCCGCGGATCGCCAGGGCGAACTCCTCGAGCTGCTCGCGGAACATGTCCGTCCGCGGCAGGTCGACCGGCTGCCGCACCGACTCGCCGTAGAACTGGGAGCGCAGCGTGGACCAGTCGTCGGCCAGGTGGGACTCGTCCCAGTGCGTGAAGTCGAGGTCGTACATCAGGTTCGCCTTGGTGCCGAGCAGGTTCATCGAGTAGACGCCCGGCGACGCCCAGCCCGTCCCGATGTAGCCGAGCGGGCCGCTCTCGAACTCGAGGATGGCCATGACCGCGTCCGGCACCTCGGACTTCGTGTAGAGCTTGCGGGCGTGCGCGGTGACGCTCTTCACCGGGCCGAGCAGGAACTGCAGTGTGTCGGCGTGGTGCACGCCGAGCTGGATGAAGGCACCTCCCGGGCTCTTGTCGGCGTAGTAGCGCCACGTCTGCGGCGTGAGCTCGAGCCCGCGCTCGTTGGAGAAGTTGGCCTCGGCCAGCGAGATGTCGCCGATCCTGCCGTCGTCCAGCCAGCGCTTCATCTCGCGGTGGCCGGAGAGCCGCCGCGAGCTGTGGCCGACGGCGAAGACGCCGCCGGTGTCGGCAACGGCTGCCGCGATGCGGCTGGCGTCCTCGAGGGTGTGGGCGATCGGCTTGTCGGTGTAGACGGCCTTTCCGGCCTCGAGCGCCTGGATGATGACGTCCTTGTGAGTGTCGTTGGGCGTCGTGACGATCACGCCCTCGACCTCCGGGTCCGCGAGCAGCTCCTCGTAGGAGGACGCGCTGCGCGCGATGCCGAACTCCTCGCAGAACGCGGTGCGCTTGGACTCGTCCCGGCTGAAGCAGCTGTAGAGGTCGATCACGTCCCCACGCTGGGCGCCACGGGCGAGGACCCGCGCCCAGCGGCCCAGACCGACCGACGCGAGCCGCACCGTGTCCGTCATGACTTCTCCTTCGTCTTCCCGTGGCGGATGTCCCGGGCGCGGAAGACGTCCTCGATGAGCTCGAGCACTCCTTCGGCGACCGTGTCGGAGAACTTCTCGGCCCTCTCGGCGGTGGCCCAGGAGGGGTTGCCGTACCAGCCGTCGACGGCCAGCTCGGACACGTCGGTGATGAAGCCGTAGACCTCGGGGGAGCGCCGCATGCGGTCCATCTCCTCGGCGCCCTCGGGGCGGGTCGGTTCCCCGGCCCGGTGCACCTTCGCCAGCGCCGGGTCATGGGCGAGGACCGCGAGGGTCTCGATGCCGCCGCCGTGGGTCAGCTCGCCGCCCTCGTCGCGGTAGAGCCGCTGGGCGACGTAGCAGGCCTGCGCCGCGACGAACGTCGCGCCGTGGCGGTCCTGCAGGTCGGTCGCGACGGCGTTCATGGACGCGATGTTGCCCTCGTGCCAGTTCACCAGGACGAACGTCTGGACACCCATCCGGATCAGCTCGGTGCAGATGTCGGTGAGGAGGGACTCGAAGGTCTCCCGGCGCAGCGTCACCGTGCCGGGATGTCCGGCGTGGATGGGCGTCACGCCGTACGGCCCGAAGGGAGCGTAGACGGCGTCCAGCCGGTCGGCCACGGCCCGAGCGACCAGCTCGGCCGCCATCGTGTCCGTGCCGTTGGGCAGGTGCGGTCCGTGCTGCTCGATGCTGCCGATCGGAATCACGGCCGTGCGAGAGCGGGCGACCGCCTCCGCCGCCTCGGGGCTCGTCATCTCCGCGAGGTCGTAGATCATGTGGCCCTCACTCCTGTCTCCACGACGGGGTCCCGCAGCGGCTCGCCGCGCAGCATGCGCGCCGCCTCCTCGGCAGCCTTGCGGCGCATGTCCAGCTCGGACTCCTCGGTGTACCAGGCCATGTGCGGGGTCAGCAGGACCCGGTCGGCCACCGGGTCGAAGACGCTGACGTCGGGCGGCTCGGCCGGGTACACGTCCAGCGCCGCGGCGGCCGGCCGCCCCGCGGCAAGGGCGCGCACCAGGGCAGGTACGTCGACCAGCGAGCCTCGAGCGGTGTTGACGAGGACGCTGCCGGACCGCATGCGCGCCAGCCGGGTCCGGTCGAGCACCGGCGTGCCATCGGCGCTGCCGGGTGCGTGCAGCGTGACGACGTCACTGCGCTCCAGCAGGTCGTCGAGCGGGACTGCCTCGACGCCGTCCGACGCCGGGACGTCCACGTACTCGTCGAAGGCGCACACAGTCAGGCCGAGCCCGCGCAGGTAGGTCGCGGTCTGTCGGCCGATGCGCCCGTAGCCCACCACGCCCGCCGTCAGCCGGCTCGGAAGGTGCAGGGGACGCAGACCGGCTACGCCCCACTCCCCCGCCCGAACCGCTCGGTCGGCCTCGCGGAGCCGCCGGAGCAGCGCCAGCACCAGGGAGACGGTGTGGAACGCCACGGCCTCGGTGCCGTAGTCGGACACCCGGGCGACCGCGATGCCCTGCCGGCGCGCCGCGTCGAGGTCGATCGTGTCGGTCCCGATGCCGTAGCGGACGATGCCGCGGCAGGTCAGGCCGGCGAGCACGGACTCGTCGAAGCGCGGCCGCGACCCGGCGAGCACCACCTCGGCGGACCCGGCGACGGACAGGACGTCCTCCGCCGACCCGCCGTCGCCGCTGACCAGCTCGACCCCGAGCGGGCCGAGGACCTCCTCCTCGACGGAGAGGTCCCGGTAGCGGGTGCCGAGCACCGCAACCACTGGCCGTCCGGTCACGCGCGGTCCCCCAGATGGATGGCGGGAGTCGATGTCGGGCACACCCTGCCTCAAACGTTTGCGGGCGTCAAGGAGCCCGTTCCACCGCAGGAACGCGGGTCACCGCCCACGTCTCTTGACAAATCCTCTGCGAACGATTGTATTGATCCGGCCCCACTCGCCGCACCAACCCGGGCCGGGGCCGCCCGCGAGCGCAGGAGACACCACATGCATCAGAGCTTCCTCGTGCACGCCGCCGACGACGTGGTGGGCGTGGCCGTCCACGACATCTCCCCCGGGCCCGCGGTGCGCGGCCGGGTCCAGAACGGCGGCCCCCTCGAGCTGGACGTCCTCGAGCCGGTCCCGCTGGGTCACAAGATCGCCCTGCGCGACATCGCGCAGGGCGAGCAGGTCGTCAAGTACGGCGTCGCCATCGGCCGGGCAACCAGGCCCATCCGGGCCGGCGAACACGTCCATGTGCACAACGTGAAGGGAGAGCGCTGGGCATGAGCGCCGGACGCACGTTCCTCGGGTACCGCAGAGCCGACGGGTCGGTCGGCTGCCGCAACCACGTGATCATCCTGCCGGTGGACGACCTGTCCAATGCCGCCTGCGAGGCGGTCGCGAAGGTCGTCCAGGGCACGCTGGCGTTGCCGCACCCCTACGGGCGCCTGCAGTTCGGCCCCGATCTCGCGCTGCACTTCCGCACCCTCATCGGCACCGGCGCCAATCCCAACGTCGCCGCTGCGGTGGTGATCGGCATCGAGCCGAACTGGACCAAGCGGGTCGCCGACGGCATCGCCGCCAGCGGCAAGCCGGTGGCCGCGTTCTCGATCGAGGGCCTCGGCGACCTCACGGTGATCGAGCAGGCCAGCCGGGCCGCGGCCGCGATGGTGCACGACGCCACCGCCCTCTCCCGGGAGGAGATCCCGCTCACCGACCTGCTGATCAGCACCAAGTGCGGCGAGTCCGACACGACGTCCGGGCTCGGCTCCAACCCGACGATCGGCCGCTTCGCCGAGCGCTTCGCCGCGTCCGGCGGGACGTTCTTCTTCGGGGAGACCTCGGAGCTCACCGGCGGTGAGCACATCGTGGCCGACCGCATCACCGACCCGGTCCAGCGGGAGAAGTTCCAGCGTCTCTTCGACGAGCACCAGCAGGTCATCCTCGACACCGAGGCCGACCTGCTCGGCTCGCAGCCCACCGAGGGCAACATCGCCGGCGGCCTCACCACCATCGAGGAGAAGGCACTCGGCAACATCCAGAAGATCGGCAACGCCAAGATCGACGGCGTGCTGGAGATGGCCGAGGCGCCAACCGGTCGCGGCCTGTACTTCATGGACACCTCGTCGGCGGCCGCGGAGTCGATCACCCTGTTCGTCGCCGGCGGCGCCGCGCTGCACCTCTTCACGACCGGACAGGGCAACATCATCGGCAACCCCATCGTCCCAGTGCTCAAGCTCACCGCGAACCCGCGCACCGCCGCGACCATGCCCGAGCACATCGACCTCGACGTGTCGCGCATCATCACCGAGGACATGTCGCTGGACGAGGCCGCAGACCTGACCGAGGACCTCGTCGCGCGCACGGCGTCAGGGCGCTGGGCGGCGGCCGAGGTGCTCGGCCACCGCGAGTTCGTGCTGACCCGACTGCACAGGACGGCGTGACCACGACGTCCGGCGCGACCGCGTCCCGGCACCGGCGGTGACCGATGCCGGTGTGCTCGACCTCGTCGTCATCCTGGCGGCAATCGCCACCGGCGCGTTCATCAAGGGCGCGACGGGCACCGGGCTGCCGCAGATCGCCATCCCGGTCATGGCCGCGTTCCTCGGCGTGGAGCGGGCGGTGGTGGTGATGGCGATCCCGGGTGTCGTCGCGAACGGCTGGCTGGTCTGGTCGCACCGCCAGGAGGCCCGGCACACCCGCGACCTGCCGGTGATGCTCGCCGGCGGCGCTGTCGGGTCGGTGGTCGGGACGATGCTCCTCAAGAGCCTGGACGCGCGGATCCTGTCCGGGATCCTCGCCGCGGTCATCGTCACCTACATCGTGCTGGCCACCCTGCGGCCCGGGTTCACCTTCTCGCCCCGGGTCACGAGGGTGGCCTCCCCACCGGTCGGCGTCGCGGCCGGCGGGCTGCAGGGTGCCACCGGCATCTCCGGACCGCTGCTGTCGACGTACCTACACGGTTTCGGCCTACCGCCGCGCGCGTACGTCTTCGCCATCTCGTCGCTGTTCTTCGCGTTCTCCGTCGTGCAGACCACCACCTTGTTCGCGGTGGGTCTCTACACGCCGTCCCGGCTCGGCGAGAGTCTGCTCGCGCTGCTGCCGATCGCGGTCGCGCTGCCGCTCGGTTCGCACACGGCCCGCCGGTTGTCGGCGGGGACGTTCCGGCGGGTCATCCTCGTGCTGCTCGCCGCCTCAGCAGTGATGCTGGCCCGCGAGGCGGTGACCGGCTGATGGCCGACGCCAAGGTCGAGGCGGTCGTCGCCAACTGGTTCCCGCGCTTCCTGGCGAACGGGATCGACTACTTCGACCTGGCGCGCACCTTGGACACGGTCGACGGCTGGGGCGACTGGGCTGACGCGTGGACGCGGACCGCCGACGAGTACGAACGGCTCGGCCAGGAGTCCCTGGCGGCCGGGCACCGCGTCACGGCCGCCGAGCACCTCCGGCGGGCAGCGCTCACCCTGCAGTTCGCCCAGTTCGTGCTGACCGAGGAACCCGAGCGGCGGCGCGCGCTGCAGGCCAGGATGGCGCGGACGTACGAGCGGTGTGCTCCGCTGCTCGACCCGCCCGCCGTGCGCACCGCCATCGGGTACGACGACGGCCGCGCTGTCGTCGGCTACCTGCGGGTGCCGACCGGGACGACTCGCCCCGGACTGGTCCTGCTCGTCCCCGGCCTGGAGTCGACCAAGGAGCAGTTCAGCACCTACGAGCCGTACTTCCTGCGGCGCGGCGTCGCCACCCTCTCGGTGGAGGGGCCGGGTCAGGGCGAGGGCGGCGTCGGCACGCCCTTCCGCGATACGGACTACGCCGTCGCGATGCGCGCGGTCGGCGCCGCGGTCACCGGGCTCGAGGGTGTGGACCGGGATCGCGTCGTGGTGCTCGGCACCAGCTTCGGTGGTTACCTGGCCCTGCGCCACGCAACGCTGGTTCCCGGCCTGCGCGGAGTGGTCGACATCGCCGGGCCTTACGACCTGCAGCAGTTCGACGCGCTGCAAGCGGTGACGCAGGAGGGGTTTCGCGACTTCGTCGGCGCCGGCGACCTGGTCGAGGCGCGCCGGCTGCTGGAGGACGTGAGTCTCGCCGGCATCCTGGACGGGCTGCGTGCACCGGTGCTCGTCGTGCACGGCGCGCAGGACCGAGTCATCGGCGTCCAGCACGCGCACCGCATCGTCGCCGAGCTCGGCGACCGGGTGACCGCACGCCTGGAGCCGACGGGCAACCACTCGTGCAACAACATCGCGACGGTCGTGCGGCCCGCCGTGGCCGACTGGGTCGCGGACCGACTGGAGGAGGACCGGTGAGGGAGGATCGCAGGGGGCTGCGGACGGTCGGGCAGTCCGACCTCGGCGGCTACGGCGACGGCATGCAGGTGATGCGCGAGGGCACTGCGCTCTACGTCGGGCACTTCGGCCCGAGCGGCGCCGGCACGTCCATCCTCGACGCGTCCGACCCGGAGGACCTGCGGCTCGTCCGGCAGTGGATGGCCCCGCACGGCAGCCACACGCACAAGGTGCAGGTGGCCGACGGGCTGCTGCTCGTCAACCACGAGCAGTTCCGCGGCGGCGACCCGTACAGCGCGGGCATGGCGGTCTACGACCTGTCCGACCCGTTCGACCCGCATCAGGTCGGCTGGTTCGACTCCACCGGCAAGGGCGTCCACCGGATCGTGTGGACCGGCGGTCGGTACGCGTACGTCTCCGCGATCCCGGAGGGCTTCGACGACCGGATCTGGGTGGTGGTCGACATGGCCGACCCGAGGCACCCCGTCGAGGCCGGCCGATGGTGGTGGCCTGGTCAGTGGGTCGCCGGCGGCGAGGAGCCGACCTGGCCCGAGGGCAAGCGGTACGCCGCCCACCACGCGCTGGTCGACGGCGACCGGGCCTACCTCGGCTACGGCGACGCGGGGCTGGTCGTCCTCGACATCTCCGACGTCGCGAGGCCACGGCAGCTGGCCGCGCTCGGCTGGGCGCCGGGCGGCGACACGCACACCTGCCTCCCCCTGCCGGGCCGCGACCTCCTCGTGGTCACCGACGAGGTCGTCACCAACGGCAGAGAGGGCGAGGAGCACTACGTGCGAGTGGTCGACGTCTCGGTCGAGACTTCGCCACGGGTGGTCAGCGTGTGCCCGCCACCGGCCGACGAGTTCCACGACCGGGGCCTGCGGTTCGGCCCGCACAACCTGCACGAGAACCGGCCCGGCACCTATCGCAGCGCGAGCCTGGTCTTCTGCACGTACTTCAACGCAGGCCTACGGGTCTACGACGTGAGCGACGCCGAGCACCCGGTCGAGGTCGCCCACTGGGTCCCGGCAACCCCGGCAGGGCAGGAGGCGGCGCAGATCAACGACGTGTTCGTCGGCGCCGACCTCGACATCTGGGTGACCGACCGGGTCAACGGCGGCGTCTACGCCCTGGTGGCCGAGGACGACCTCGCCGACAGGATGCGGGCGGCTGCGCTGTGACCATCGACGTCCACGCGCACTGCGTGCCGGTCGGCGTCATCGAGACGCTCGCCGCCGAGAGTGGGCGGTACGGCATCGAGGTCGCCGAGCAGGACGGCCGCTACGCCGCGCTGATTGCCGGGCGGGTGCAGACCCGGCCGATCTTCCCGGCGCTGCTCGACCTGCCGCGCCGGCTGGCGGCGATGGACGCGGCCCGGGTCGAGGTCCAGGTGCTGTCGAGCTGGATCGACCTCACGGCGTACGCCCTCGACGCCGAGGCGGGATCCCGTTACGCCAGGATGTTCAACGAGGCCCTGGCCGCCACGGTCGCCACCGCACCACACCGCTTCCGCGCGCTGGCGACGGTGCCCCTGCAGTCGCCGGTCCGCGCCGCGGACGAGCTGCGGCACGCCGTCGGCACGCTCGGCCTGGCCGGCGTCGAGATCGCCACCACGGTCGACGGCATCGACCTGGACGACCAGGGACTCGAGCCGTTCTGGGCGGCCGCGGAAGAGCTGCGCGCCCTGGTGCTGGTCCACCCCTACGCCTCGCTCTCCGGGCGGGGCGTGTCGCGCTACAACCTCAACAACACGGTCGGGAACCCGGCCGAATCGACCGTCGCGGTCGGCCACCTCATCTTCGGTGGCGTCCTCGAGCGCCACCCTGGGCTGCAGCTGTGCGTGGTGCACGGCGGCGGGTTCGCGCCCTACCAGCTCGGCCGCTGGGACCACGCGTTCCGCCACGACGACCGGGGCGCGGCGACCCACCTGACCCGGCCGCCGAGCCACTGGTTGCGCCAGCTGCACTTCGACACCGTGCTGCACTCGGCCGCGGCACTGCGCTACCTGCTCGACGTCGTCGGCCTCGACCGCGTGGTGCTGGGGAGCGACTACCCGTTCCGGATGGGCGACCCCGAGCCGGTGAAGACGGTGGAGGCTGTGCCGGGACTTGACGAGGCGGACCGTGGCAAGGTGCTGAGGGGGAACCTCGCCGCGGTTCTCGACGGGGTACGCCGGTGAGGTCGCCGTGACAGGAGACGCGCCCGTGCCGCAGACCTACCAGCTGACGCTCAACGGCTCGGTCACCGAGGTGCACAGCGAGCCGGACACGCCGCTGCTGCACGTGCTCCGGCACCAGCTGGGTCTCAAGGGCACCCGGTTCGGCTGCGGCACGGGACTGTGCGGTGCCTGCTTCGTCCTTGTCGACGGCGCCGCAGTGTCGTCCTGCGACACCCCTGTCTGGTCCGTTGAGGGCAGGACCGTGGTGACGGTCGAGGGCCTCGCCGGGGAGACTGGCCTGCACCCCGTGCAGCGGGCGTTCCTCGACGAGCAGGCCGCCCAGTGCGCTTTCTGCGTGTCCGGGGCGCTCGTCAGCGCCGCAGCCCTGCTCGCCCGGGACCCGCACCCGGGCGAGGCGGCGGTGATCGAGGCTCTGGACCGCAACCTGTGCCGGTGCGGCGTGCAGCGCCGGATGGTCGCCGCCGTCGTGCGGGCCGGGCGCAGTGACGGCGAACCGTCGGGGGGGTCCTCGTGACCGACGCGCCCAAGCACCTGGCGGCCAACCCGCGTCTGTCGACATGGGTGGAGGTCGGCGCCGACGGCGTCGTTCGCCTCCGGGTGGGGAAGGTGGAGCTGGGCCAGGGCATCCTCACGGCGCTCACCCAGCTCGCCGCCGACGAGCTGGACGTCGACCCCGGGCAGGTGCGGATGCTGGCCGCATCCACGGCCGGACCCGACGAGGGACCGACCGCCGGCAGCATGTCGGTCGCCGACTCCGGGGCGGCGGTCAGGCAGGTGTGCGCCCACGTGCGCGCACTGTTCGTGGCAGCCGCGGCGACGAGGCTGGACGTGCCGGCCGAGACGCTGCTGGTGCGCGACGGCGTGATCCGCCAGCGCGGCGGCGCCCGGTCCACCTCCTACGCCGAGCTCGCCGGCGATGTCGACCTCGACCGCGACGTCGACGCCACGGTCCCGACGAAGGCCGCGGACGAGCTGTCGTTCACGGGCGACTCACTGCCGCGGGTCGACCTGCCGGACAAGGTCGCCGGCCTGCCCCGCTTCATCCAGGACCTCGCCCTGCCGGGGCAGCTGTGGGGTCGGGTGGTCCGTCCACCGTCGCCGGCGGCGGTGCTCACCGATGCCGACGAGGAGGCCGTCCGGCAGGCGCCGGGTGTGGTCGCAGTGGTCCGCGACGGGTCGTTCCTCGGCGTCGTCGCCGACGACGAGCTGGCGGCGGACCGGGCCGCGGAGTCGCTGCGCGCCGCCGCGCGGTGGCACGAGTCGGCGACTCTGCCCGACGAGGACGACCTGTCCTCCTACCTGCGCGACGGACCGGTCACCACCTTCAGCGTCGACGAGTGCGGCGACCTCGAGGCTGCCCCGCCGGTCGTCCGTCGGCTGGCCGCGACGTACAGCCGCCCGTTCCTCGCGCACGCCTCGATGTCACCGAGCTGCGGGATGGCACGGTGGGACGACGGGTCGGTGCACGTCTGGAGCCACAGCCAGGGCATCTTCGGCCTGCGGCGCGCGACCGCGCAGGCGCTCGGGCTGGACGAGGCACGGGTGAGCGTCGAGCACGTCGAGGGGGCCGGGGCGTACGGCCACAACGCCGCGGACGACGCCGCCTTCGACGCGGTGCTGCTCGCCCGAGCCGTTCCGGGCCGGCCGGTGCACGTCCGGTGGAGCCGCCAGGACGAGCTGACCTGGTCACCCTTCGGCTCGCCCATGAGCATCGAGCTCCGCGCGGGCATCGATGCGCGAGGCCGCCTGGCCTCGTGGCAGGCCGACGTCTGGAGCCAGGGCCACACGTCGCGGCCCGGCTACGCCGGAACGCCGGGGCTGCTCGCGGCCACCCACCTGGAGCACCCGCACCCGTTCCCCGCCCCGGTCGACCCACCGCCGGAGCGGGGAAGCGGCAGCACCCGCAACGCGGTGCCGGGTTACCGGGTGCCGGTCCGGCGCGTCCGCGGGCACCGCCGGCAGGAGGTGGCGCTCCGGTCGTCGTCGCTGCGGACTCTCGGTGCGTACATGAACGTCTTCGCGATCGAGTCACTCGTCGACGAGGTCGCGCACGCGGTCGGGCAGGACCCGCTCGAGTTCCGCCTGACCCACCTCGACGACGCGCGGGCCCGCGCCGTGCTGCAGGCCGCAGCGGACCGGGCCGGCTGGGTGGACCGGCCACGCGACGGGGACACCGGCCTCGGGATCGGCTACGCCCGGTACAAGGCGCGGGGCGCCTACTGCGCCGTCGTCGCCGAGGTGGAGGCGGTGAGCGACGTCCGGGTCCGACGGCTGACCCTCGCCGTCGACGTCGGCCGGATCGTGAACCCCGACGGCGTGCGCAACCAGATCGAGGGCGGCGCCGTGCAGTCGACCAGCTGGACGTTGAAGGAGCGGGTCCGCTTCGACCGGACCCGCATCACCAGCCTCGACTGGGAGACGTACCCGATCCTGCGCTTCAGCGAGACGCCCGAGGTCGACGTCGTCCTGCTCGACCGGCCGGACCTGCCGTCCGTGGGTTCCGGCGAGGCCGCGCAGGGCCCCACCGCGGCGGCGATCGGCAACGCCGTCGCGGCGGTGCTCGGCGTGCGAGTGCGGGACCTGCCCATCACCGCGGACCGGGTCATCGAGGCGCTCGGGGCCTGAACGTCTCACCACCAACCAGGAGGACGTCGTGACGCAGCGCATCAGCTACGTACCGCTCGAGGACATGGACGGGCGCATGCAGGAGGAGATGCACCGCTGTGCCCGGGAGGGCACGCCCCGACCGGAGAGCTCGGCGGTGCGGGCGCGATCACGGCGACCACCGCGGGCCTGCTGGAGCAGCAGTACGACGAGCTGCTGAACTTCGAGTCGTCGGACAGGTGCGACGAGCGGCAGAAGGCCGCGCTGGCCTACGCCGAGGCGATCGCCTGGCGGCTGGACCCGGACGACGTGTTCTGGGAGCGGATGCACAGCCACTTCACCGAGCCGGAGCTGGTCGAGCTGGGCTGCTTCCTCGCGGCCAGCAAGTCGTCGCCGGACTACTGGGCCGCCAAGCCGCGCACACCCTGAGCGGCGCGGGGCCGACGCAGCGCAGCACGAGGCCGACGCAGCGCCGAGCCCGGATCACGGTGAAGGGCCCGCTTCATGGCCCGTCGGCACTGTTCTGGCCGGTTTCACCGTGATTCGGGTACGCCCTGAGCCACGAGACAGTCAGGCCGGCTGCACGGTGTAGACGACGGTCTGCACCCGGATCATGCCGTCCT
>DASVBQ010000348.1:0-7831 GCA_036375795.1 Actinomycetes bacterium | reverse complement strand
CCCGAAGAACGACAAAACCCGAACCCCAATGGGGGTTCGGGCTATGCCGATGTCCTGAGACATCACACTGTCGGGGTGGCGGGATTTGAACCCACGACCTCTGCGTCCCGAACGCAGCGCGCTACCAAGCTGCGCTACACCCCGAAGGAGCCCGGTAAGTCTAGCCGAGGTCGACGGGTGGCTTCTCCACCAGTGTCAGCAGGGTGGCCTCGGGCGGACAGGCGAAGCGCACCGGGGCGTACGGCGAGGTGCCCAGTCCGGCAGACACGTGCAGGTGCGCACGGTTGCCGCCGTGCTCGTAGGTCGAGAGGCCCTTGGCCTGGCGGCGCGGCAGGTCGCAGTTGGTGACGAGCGCGCCGACGCCCGGTACGCAGAGCTGGCCGCCGTGGGTGTGCCCGGCGAGGATGAGCGAGAAGCCGTCGGCCGTCATCGGGTCCAGCACCCGGCGGTACGGCGCGTGGGTGACCGCGAGCGACAGGTCCGCGGCGGGATCGGCCGGGCCGGCCACCTCGGCGTAGCGGTCGCGGCGGATGTGGGCGTCGTCGGTGCCGACCAGCTCGATCTCGCGGTGGTCGGCCTTGATCCGCTCGCGGGCGTTGTCGAGGTCCACCCAGCCGGCCGACACCAGGCCCTCGCGCAGGTCCTCGACCGGCAGCAGTCGCTTGCTGAGCCGGACCTCGCCGATCGGGCCGAGGTACCGCGCGGGATTCTTGAACGTCGGCTCGTAGTAGTCGTTGGACCCCATCACGAACGCGCCGGGCCGCTCCAGCAGCGGACCCAGGGCGTCCAGCACGACGGGCACCGACTCCATGTGGGCCAGGTTGTCGCCGGTGTCGATCACCAGGTCGGGCTCGAGGCCGGCCAACGCCCGCACCCACTCCCGCTTCCTCGCCTGGCCCGGCGTCAGGTGCAGGTCGGACAGGTGCAGCACCCGCAACGGCCGCGCGCCAGGGGCGAGCACCGGCACCTCGACGCGGCGCAGCCGGAAGGACCGCACCTCGACCCCCGCCGCCCAGGCGAGGCAGGCCAGACCGACCGCGGTGCCGCCCCCGAGCAGGGACAGCGGGACAGAGGCTCGTCGCTGCACGTACCGATGCTGACACACTGGGGCGCATGCCTCGTCTCAAGGACCGTCTGCAAGGGGACCTCACCACGGCGATGAAGGCGCGCGACGAGCTGCGCGCGTCCACGCTGCGCATGGTCCTCACGGCGGTCCGGAACGAAGAGGTCGCCGGCAAGACCGCCCGCGAGCTCGACGACGCCGAGGTCGTGACCGTCCTCACCCGCGAGGCCAAGAAGCGTCGCGAGGCCGCCGACGCGTTCACCGAGGGCGGGCGCGCCGACCGGGCCGAGCGCGAGCAGGCCGAGGGCACGGTGATCGCGGAGTACCTCCCCGCCCAGCTCGGGGACGACGAGCTCCGTGACCTCGTCGCGGCAGCGATCACGGAGACCGGCGCGGCCGGCCCGCAGGGCATGGGTCAGGTGATGAAGGTCCTCACCCCACGGACGGCCGGGCGGGCCGAGGGCGGCCGGGTGGCCGCGGAGGTCCGCCGCCAGCTCGCCGGCTGACGACCCCTCGGGTCAGCCTCCCGGACCTCCGCCGGGACCGCCGCCGTTGCCGTTGCCGTTGCCGTTCCCGTTGTTGCCCGGGTCCGGCCCCAGCGTGGTGTCGCTCGTCGGCTGGGGCTCCGGTGCCGGCGGGGCGCCACGGCTGACGTAGATCACGACCCGCTGGCCCGGGTACACGGCGGCGCCGGTGCCGGGGTAGGAGTACGCGACGGTTCCGGCCGCGGCGTAGGTCGCGTAGACCTGGTCCTCGCTCACCACCGGGTCGAGCTGCGCATCCCGCAGCGTCTGCTTCGCCTGCTCGACGGACATCCCGCTCACCGAGGGCACCGAGATCGACTCGCCCTGGACGACGTCCTCGGTGGCGTCGTTGAAGCTGCTCACCGGAGTGTCGGCGAGCGTCTCGCTCATCATCATCTTCCAGATCGGCCCCGGCAGGCAGCCTCCGCAGACGTCGCCGTAGTAGCGGCCGCCGATCAGCCGGTTCATCAGCGGATAGCCGCCGCGCGGCGGCGACGGGTTTCCGGCCCAGACGGCGGTCGCCAGCTCAGGGGTGTAGCCGACGAACCACACCGACACCCGGCGGTTCGTGGTGCCGGTCTTGCCGGCGGCCGGCCGGCCGATCGAGGCCCGCACGCCGGTGCCGCGCTCGATCACGCCCTGCAGCAGCTGGTTGACGCCGTCGGCGATGTCCTGGTCGATGGCCTGCTGGCAGCCGGCGTCCGGCACCGGGAGCCGGGCGCCGTTCGGGTCGGTGACCTCGAGGATCGACACGGCGTTGCAGTGCACGCCGCGGGCCGCGAAGCTGGCGTAGGCCTCGGCCATGGACAGCGGCGACACCTCGTCGATGCCCAGGGTGAACGACTTCACCGGCGTCAGCGGCCCGCCGTCGGCCCGGTGCAGGCCGAGCGTCTCGGCGATCTGCTTCGGCCGGCACACGCCCACCCGCTCCTCGAGCTGGGCGAAGTAGGTGTTGATCGACCCCTCGATGCCGGTCTGCAGCGTGTAGTAGCCGTTCTCACTCTCTGTCTCGTTGAAGGGCTTCCACTCGTCGCGAAGCGTCTCGCCGCAGCCCTTCACGTCGCCGATG
Organism: Actinomycetes bacterium; assembly: GCA_036375795.1. Taxonomy (GTDB): domain Bacteria; phylum Actinomycetota; class Actinomycetes; order JACCUZ01; family JACCUZ01; genus DASVBQ01. The sequence continues at coordinate 5,175 of DASVBQ010000348.1, read as the reverse complement.
TCGGCCTGGTACGGCGCGTAGATCCCGTAGTCGAACGGATATCCCTTCTCCAGGGCGGCCGCCGCCACGAACGGCTTGAACGTCGACCCTGCCTGGAACCCGCTGCTGCCGCCGTAGGCCCGGTCGGTCGCCGGGTTGAACTTGATCTCGCCCTTGCCGTCGCCGTAGCCGCGGCTGACCGCCATCGCCCGGACCTGCCCCGTCCCGGGCTGCACGGATACCAGGGCCGAGGCGACCTTGTCGGTGGGGTCGACGTACTCCTCGACCGCCTTCTCGGCCGCCTCCTGGGCCGTGCGGTCGAGCGTGGTGGTGATCGTCAGGCCGCCGCGGAGCAGGAACTTGACCCGGTCGGTGCGCTCCGCGCCGAACACCGGGTCGTTGAGGATCGTCTTGAGCACGTAGTCGCAGAAGAAGGCGACCTTGGAGTCGTTGCAGCCGTTGCCGAGCCGCTTCTGCTCGTTCAGGTCCAGCGGGGTCGCCTTGGCCGCCTCCACCGCCGACGGGTCGACCAGGCCGGTCTCGGCCATCCGGGTGAGGACGACGTTGCGCCGGGCGATGGCCCGCTCCGGGTTGCGCGTCGGGTCGTAGGCCGTCGGCTGCTGGACGATGCCGGCGAGCAGGGCCGCCTGAGAAAGGGTCAGCTCCCGGGCGGTGGTGCGGAAGTAGCGCTTCGCGGCGGCCTCGACGCCGTACGCCCCGGCGCCGAAGTAGGCGATGTTGAGGTAGCGCTCGAGGATCTGCTTCTTGGTGTACTTCTCCTCCAGCGCGACCGCGTAGCGCAGCTCGCGCAGCTTGCGGGTGTACGACTGCTCGGTCGCGGCCCGCATCTCCTGGGCCCGCTTCTTCGGGTCGTCGATGTTCTGCGCCTTCTCGAGCAGCACCTGCTTGACGTACTGCTGGGTGAGCGTTGACCCGCCCTGGACGTCTTCGCCCGCCTGGTTGTTGATGAATGCCCGCAGCGTGCCCCGGATGTCGATGCCACCGTGGTCGTAGAAGCGGGAGTCCTCGATCGCGATGACCGCCTTGCGCATGACCGGCGCCACCTCGGACAGCGGGACCGAGACGCGGTTCTCGTAGTAGAAGGTCGCGATCAGGGAGCCGTCGGCGGACAGGATGCGGGACCGCTCCGGCAGCGGCGGGATCTCCAGCTCGCCGGGAAGGTTGTGGAAGCCGTCGGCGCTCTTGCGGGCCACCAGGCCGACCCCGCCGACCAGCGGGAGGGTGAGGCCCGCCACGAGCAGCCCGGCGAGCGCGCTGATGCCCAGGAACAGGAGGAGCCTGGGCACGAACCCGGAGTCCGCTGCCGGGCGCAGTGCGTCCATGACAGGACAGGGTACGTGGTGGGCCGGACTGGTAGTCCGTACTGACTAGGTCAAATTGGGCCGAACGGTCCTGTCGCCCGACGTGTCCGCTTCCGTACCGTCCTCAACACACGCACCACCGCACGACACTGGTCGTGCATGCACGGAGGACGGACCAGCATGTGGGCAGACGACTGGGCCTCGCGGGGGGCTTGCCGTACGAGTGACCCGGACACGCTGTTCGTGCAGGGGGCCGCGCAGAACCGCGCGAAGGCCGTCTGCATGGGCTGCCCGGTCCGGACCGAGTGCCTGGCCGACGCGCTCGACAACCGCGTCGAGTTCGGGGTCTGGGGCGGGATGACTGAGCGTGAGCGTCGTGCTCTGCTGCGTCGCCGCCCGAACGTGACGTCCTGGCGGGCTCTGCTCGAGACCGCCCGCGACGAGTACGAGCGCGGTCTGCGCGACGGTGCCCTCCCGGTGGCGATGTAGCCAGCCGGGGCGGCGAGAGCCCCTGTCGTGACGGGGCGAGGTCGGGGCGGTCCTGGAGGGGAGGGCCGCCCCGTCTTCGCGCTCAGCGGGCGCCGTCCGCCAGCGCGGCACCGATGATCCGGAGCCCGTCGAGGTCGTGCACGTCCCCGGGCTGGGCCGGCACGTCCACCACCGGCACCCGAGGGTGGGCGGCGGTGAACCGGCCGCGCAGCGACTGCTCCTTCTCGATCAACCGCATCCGCTCGGCGTGCATGCGCAGGATGCCCGCGGCCACCGGGTGCTCGCCCGAGTCCGAGAGCGTCTCCGCACCCGCGGTCGCACGCGCGGCGGAGAGAGCCGCCGCTCCGGTGGTGTGCACCCGGTTGAGCACGAGCCCGGCGAGCGGCATCTGCTCCTCGCCGAGCCGCTCGACGAAGTAGGACGCCTCGCGCAGCGCGTCGCGCTCGGGGGTGGCGACGACCACGAACGAGGTGCCGGATGCCTGCAGCAGGCGGTACGTCGAGTCCGCCCGCTCCCGGAAGCCTCCGAACATCGTGTCCAGCGCGGCGATGAACGCCTGCAGGTCCTTGAGCACCTGCGCGCCGAGCACCTTGGTCAGCACCGCGGTCATCGCGCCCAGGCCCGCGCCGATCACCTTGAGGTAGGCCCGTCCGCCGGTCTTGGCGCCGCCCATGATGATCCGGATGAACCGCCCGTCGAGGAAGGACCCGAGCCGCTTCGGGGCGTCGAGGAAGTCCAGCGCCGACCGGCTCGGCGGGGTGTCGACCACGATGAGGTCCCAGCGGTCTTGCGCCCGCAGCTGCCCCAGCTTCTCCATCGCCATGTACTCCTGCGTGCCCGCGAAGCTCGACGACAGCGATTGGTAGAAGGGGTTCTCCAGGATGACCTTCGCGCGCTCGGGCGAGGAGTGGGCCAGCACCACCTCGTCGAAGGTGCGCTTCATGTCCAGCATCATCGCGTCGAGCGACCCACCCCTCGACGTGTCGACACCGGCGACCCGACGGGGGGTGTTGTCGAGGGCGTCCAGCCCCATCGACTGGGCTAGCCGGCGGGCCGGGTCGATCGTGAGCACGACGACCTGTCGGCCCTGCTCGGCCGCCCGCAGGCCGAGCGCGGCCGCGGTGGTGGTCTTGCCGACGCCGCCGGCCCCGCAGCAGACGATGACCCGCGTCGACCGGTTCGCGATGACCTCGTCCAGGTCCAGGACCGGCGTGCTGACCGGACCCATGCGGGACGCGCTCATGCCATGCCCTGCCGGCAGAGCTGCTCCGCCATGACGTACAGCCCGCCGAGGTCGATGCCCTCGACCAGCAGTGGCAGCTCGTACATCGGTCGGTGCAGCGCTTTGAGGGTGCGGCGCTCGCTCTTCTCCAGCGCGACCCGCTCGGCGTGCTCGGCCGCCCCCGCCAGCAGCGCGTCGACCGCCGTCGCCGGGACCCCGACTCCGGCGGCGTCCAACCCCTTGGCGACGAGGTCGCGGTCCAGCCGGCCCTTCACCGCGGCGGCGAGGTCGGTCTGCTTCAGCATCGGCGCGCGAACGCCGTTGACGACGATGCCGCCGACCGGCAGCCCGGCGGCGGTGAGCTCGCCGACCGCGTCGGCGGTCTCCTGGACGGGCATCTCCTCGAGCAGGGTCACCACGTGCACCGCCGTCATCGGTGATCGCATCAGTCCCATGATGGAGTCCGCCTGGCTGCGGATCGGTCCCACCTTCGCCAGGCCGGCGACCTCCGCGTTCACGCCGAGGAACCGGGTGATCCGCCCGGTCGGCGGCGCGTCGAGCACGACGGCGTCGTACACCGGCTGGCCGCCGTGCTTGCGGCGCACCGCCTCGTAGACCTTGCCGGTCAGCAGGACGTCACGGGTGCCCGGCGCGATGGTCGTGGCGAAGTCGATCGCCCCGATGCGGCGTAGCCCCCGGCCGGCCCGACCTAGCCGGTAGAACATCTCGAGGTACTCCATCAGGGCGTCCTCGGCGTCCACCGCGAGCGCATAGACATCGCCGCCGCCGGGCCCGACGGCCACCTTGCGCTCCTCGTAGGGCAGCGGCGGACAGTCGAACAATTGCGCGATGCCCTGGCGGCCCTCGACCTCGACGAGGAGGGTGCGCCGACCCTCACCGGCGAGCGCCAGGGCGAGCGCGGCGGCCACCGTGGTCTTGCCGGTACCGCCCTTGCCGGTGACGACATGCAGGCGCACGCCCTCCCAGTCGGACTCCCGGCTCACCATGCGGGCGAGCGTAACCGCGTCCGGTCCCGGCGCTCCGGCCAGGCGTGGCTACCCTGCCGCGGTGCCGAGACCGCAACTGCGCACCGAGCGCCTCGTCCTCGTCCCGCAGACCCGCGAGGCGGCGCTCGCGCTGCTGGAGGGACGCGACTGCGGCCTGCCGCTCGCCGAGGGCTACCCGCACGCCGACACGCTCGACGGGCTCCGGATGTACGTCGAGCACGGCGGGCCGGACGACGGCGGCTGGTTCGTGACCCTCGCGGAGGACGGTCGGGTCGTCGGCGACTGCGGCACCCTCGGGTGGACGGACGAGCAGGGCCGGGTCGAGATCGGCTACGGCCTCGCCGCGCCGTTCCGGGGGCGCGGCCTGGGCACCGAGGCGGTCCGGGTCCTCGCCGACTGGGTGGCCGCGCAGCCCGGGGTGCGGACCGTCACGGCATCGGTCGAGGTCGGCAACGAGGCGTCGCGCCGCCTGCTCGAGCGGCTCGGCTTCGTCCTGGTGGGGGAGGAGGAGCGGCACTGGCAGCTCGAACGCTCCGCGTGATCATGCCGGCGCAGCGCTCGGGAGCCCTCGCGCACGCCTAGACGAGCTCCTCCTGCTCGAGGGTCAGATGCTGCAGCTGCGTCCCCAGGCTCAGATACGCCGCCTCGTGCTCGACGCGGAACCGACGCCAGGCGCTCTCATCGGCAAATCGGTCGACGGTCAGGTAGGACCCGGGCCGGGTGACGTCGGCGTACAGGGTCGTGTCGACGAAGCCGGGTGACAGGGCGAACAGCCTCGCCCACGAGCCGGCCGGCCCGTACTCACGCTCGAACTCGTCACGCACCTGGGTCGCGACGTCATAGCGCCACACTCGGACCTTCATCGACCGCCTTCCGTTCGGTGCGCACCGTGGTAGCAGGAACCCGGGGAGGTGCGGTGCGTGACGGCTTCCGCTCGAGGGCGGCTGCGGCATCCTCGAGCGCAACCAGGTCGACGACACGGGTTGCAGCGTCGCGCAGACGCTCGCTGAGCGCGTCGGAGCCGGGGCTCAGCACGACGAGCGGTGCGCGATCAGCCAGGCCGGCGAAGATCCCGTCGTTGCTGAGGACGAGCACCTGGCTGTCGCCGCTGAGCAGGTCGTCGGCCGCCTCGAGGAGCACGAGGTCGGCCAGGTCG
>DASVBQ010000345.1:0-4866 GCA_036375795.1 Actinomycetes bacterium | reverse complement strand
CGACCTGTACCGCGGCAGCGCGCTGCGGCGGGCCCGGCACTTCGCCCGCACCCGCACCCACGTCCACCCCAACGAGCCGCTGCGTGCGCTGCTTCGCGAGCGGCTGGGCGACCGCCGGATCGAGGACCTGCCGGTGCTCTTCCAGTGCGTGGCCGCGTGCATCGAGCGCGCGGCCGAGCACTGGTTCACGCAGGGGTCGGTCGTCGACGCGGTCCTCGCGAGCAGCGCCGTCCCCGGCGTCCTGCCGCCGGTGGAGATCGAGGGAGAGCACTTCCTCGACGGCGGGCTGGTCAACTCCATCCCCGTCGGTCGCGCGGTCCAGCTCGGCGCGCGACGCGTCTACATCCTGCAGGTTGGCCGCATCGACCGGCCGCTGCAGTCGCCGACCAAGCCCTGGGAGGTCGCCTCGGTCGCCTTCGAGATCGCGCGTCGGCACCGGTTCGCCCGGGAGATGGCGGACCTGCCGTCCGGCGTCGACGTGCACGTCCTGCCCACCGGCGCGGACGAACCGCCCCGGACGGCCGACCTGTCCGCCCTCCGCTACCGGGACTTCTCGGCCGTGGAGCAGCGCATCGGACAGGCGTACGACGCGACGCTCGACTACCTGCGCAACGCGCCGGAGAGGACGGGCTGAGCCGTGCTGCCGCCGCTTCTCGTACGCCGACTCGTGCTGGCCCCTGGGCTGGTCGTCCTCACCCTCGTCGTCCTCACCGGGCTACCGGTGCTGGCCCTGGTGGCACTGGCTGCCTCGACGATGCTGCCCGGCCGGTGGCGCGCTCTGCGGCTGCTCTGGATGGCCGTGCTGCACCTGGCACTGGAGACGGCCGCGCTCGTGGCGCTGTTCGGCCTCTGGGTGGGCAGCGGTTTCGGCTGGAAGATCCGCTCGCCCCGGTTCCAGCGGGCCCACTACGCGCTGGTCCGGTGGTACCTGCAGGTCATCTATTGGGAGTGCCGGCGGGTGCTGCACGTCCGGGTGGACGTGGAAGGGCCTCCGCCGGAGACGTACGACGGGAGGCCGCTGCTCATCCTCAGCCGGCACGCCGGTCCGGGCGACTCGTTCCTCGTCGTGCACGCCCTGGTCAACTGGTACGCCCGGGAGCCGCGGATCGTCCTCAAGGACACGCTGCAGTGGGACCCGGCGATCGACGTGCTGCTCAACCGCCTGCCGAACCGGTTCATCCGGCCCTCACCGGGCGCCGGCGATGCGGTGGAACGGCAGGTGGGTGAGCTCAGCCGCAACCTGGACGAGAACGACGCCTTCGTCATCTTCCCGGAGGGCGGCAACTTCACCGAGCACCGGCGCAAGCGCGCGATCGAGCGACTTCGCCGCAAGGGGCACATCGACGAAGCCGAGAAGGCCGAGCGGCTGCGCCACGTGATGGCCCCCAAACCGGGCGGGGTCCTGGCCGCGCTGGCCCAGGCTCGGGACGCCGACGTGGTGTTCGTCGCGCACACCGGCGTCGAGCACATGTCCACGGTGCTGGACGTGTGGCGTGAGCTGCCGATGGACCGCGAGATCCAGATGCGTTGGTGGATCGTCCCGGCCTCCGACGTGCCCGAGGGCGACGAGGCGCGCATCGACTGGCTCTTCGCGTGGTGGGCGCGGATCGACGACTGGATCCACGAGCGCCAGGTGCAGAACGGCGTCCTGCCGCGGTCCTGACGCCCGGACCCTTGCGGCACCCGCGCCGAGGAAAGCCTGGCAGGCTCGACACCATGAGCGTCCACCGCCCCGACCCCCGTGGCGACGGCGATGGCTGGGTGGAGTGCGCCCAGGGGCACCGGCACTGGGGGCTGTTCGGCGCCGCGGGGCTGCTCCTGCACCGGACGCACGACGGCACGCGGCAGGTGCTCCTCCAGCACCGCGCCACCTGGAGCCACCACGGCGGCACGTGGGGGCTGCTGGGCGGCGCGCGCCACCGGGAGGAGTCGGCTGTGGCCGCGGCGCTGCGGGAGGCCGGCGAGGAGGGTGGCCTCGACGCCGCGTCGGTGCGGGTGCAGGGGCGCTACGACGACGTGCACGGGCGGTGGTCGTACGTCACCGTGCTGGGCAGCACCCATGCGGCGACCGAGGCCCGTCCGACGGGCGCCGAGAGCATCGACGTCGCCTGGGTCGGCGTCGACGAGGTCGCGGCGCTCCCCCTGCATCCCGGGTTCGCCGCGTCGTGGCCCTGGCTGCACCGGTCGCTGCGGCCGCTCACCGTCGTCGTCGACGCGGCGAACGTGGTCGGCTCCCGCCCGGACGGCTGGTGGCGCGACCGCGCCGGCGCCGCCCGCCGGCTGGTGGCTGCCAGCGCCCGGCCGGCCCGTGAAGGGCTTCCGGACGGTGTGCTCCCGGACGAGCTCGACCGGTCACCCCTGTCGCACTGGTGGCCGCAGGTCGTCGTGGTGCTCGAGGGAGCGGCCCGCGCCGCGGCTGAGACGTCGGTGCCGGAGGTGCTCGTGACGGCGGCGCCCGGCGCCGGGGACGATGCGATCGTCGAGGCCGTACGCCGCGCCGCCGACGGTCCGACCCTCGTCGTCACGGCCGACCGCGAGCTGCGGGCCCGCTGCGCGGCCGTCGGAGCCGTCGCGGTCGGACCGAGCTGGTGGACCCGGCTCGTCCAGGAGCCAGAAGCCCGTTAGGCCGGCGTCAGGCCCGGCGGCCGAACAGCCCGAGCATCCTCGCCTGCAGGTCGGCGTGCGTCGTGACGTGGATCGGCGGGTCGAACAGCCCGCTCTGGGCCAGGCCCTCGACGTCCTTCTCGGCCTCGGTGTGGATGCGGCGCACGAGCTCGGGGTCGAGCCGGTAATCGGCTCCGATGCCGCGGGCCAGGTCCCACGCGTGCACGGTGGCGTCCACCGTCATCTGCCAGAGGTAGTCGCGGGCGCTGATCTCGCCGAACGACACCGACACGGTCTGGTCCAGCGCCCCGTCCGCCGAGAACGCCTCACGAGAAGCAGTGGACGTCGCCCGCCACGCGGCCTTGGGGTCGTCGCCGAGCGGGTCGCCCGCGAACCGGTCGCCCGCGTCGGCGACCGTCCCGCCCGAGAGCAGGTACGGGGCCCAACGGCACTCGTCGACCAGGTGGGCGACCAGCGCGCGGACGTCCCACTCGCGGCACGGCGTGGGGGCGGACCACTGGTCGTCGCCGACCTGCTCCACCCGCTTGCCGAACTCGGCCACCGCGTGGTCGTACTGCTCGAGCAACGTGGACATCGCCTCACCCTGCCACACGGCGCGAGCGGCCGTGGCCACCTCACATGTCGATGGCGACGTACTTCGTGTCCAGGTACTCCTCGATGCCTTCGGCCCCGCCCTCGCGCCCGAACCCGGAGGCCTTGACGCCGCCGAACGGCGCGGCCGCGTTGGAGACCAGCCCACGGTTCAGGCCGACCATTCCGGTCTGCAACCCCTCGACCACGCGCAGTGCACGCTTCAGGTCGCTGGTGTAGACGTAGGCCACCAGGCCGAACTCGGTGTCGTTCGCCTGCCGGAGGGCCTCGTCCTCCGACTCGAAGGTGGTGACGGGCGCAACCGGCCCGAAGACCTCCTCGCGCAGGATGCGCGCGTCCGGCCCGACACCGGCCAGCACGGTCGGGGCGTAGAAGAAACCCCTGCCCTCGACGGCAGCGCCGCCCGTGAGCGGCTTCGCGCCCCTGTCCGTGGCGTCGGCGACGAGGTCCTCCACGATGCCCCGCTGGTCCTCGTTGATCAGCGGCCCGACCTGGGTGCCCTCGTCCGCCCCGTGACCCACCCGCAGCGAGCCCATCCGCTCGGCCAGCCGTCGGGAGAAGTCCTCGGCGACCTCCGCGGCCACGTGGAACCGGTTGGCCGCAACGCACGACTCGCCGTTGTTGCGCATCTTCGCGACGACCGCGCCCTCCACCGCAGCGTCGAGGTCGGCGTCGGCGAACACCAGGAACGGAGCGTTGCCGCCGAGCTCCATCGACATCCGCTGCAGGTTGGCCGCCGACTGCTCGACCAGCGTCCGGCCGACCTCGGTCGAGCCGGTGAACGACACCTTGCGCAGCCGCGGGTCGGCCATCAGCGGGCCGACGGTGCGGCCGGCGGACGTCGACGGCACGACGTTGAGCACGCCGTCCGGCAGTCCGGCCTCGGTCATGAGCTGGGCCAGCCGCATCGTGGTCAGCGGCGTGAGCTGGGCCGGCTTCACGACCATCGGGCAGCCCGCCGCCACCGCCGGGCCGATCTTGCGCGTGGCCATCGCGAGCGGGAAGTTCCACGGCGTGATGAGCAGGCACGGCCCCACCGGCTGCTTCATGGTCAGCAGCCGCTCCGGGGTCGCCGGCGCACGGGAGAAGCGGCCCTCGATGCGCACCGCCTCCTCCGAGAACCACCGGAAGAACTCCGCGCCGTAGGCGACCTCGGCCTTGGACTCCGTGAGGCTCTTGCCCATCTCGAGGGTGATCAGCAGGGCGAGCTCGTCGGCCCGGTCAGTGAGCAGGCTGAATGCTCGGCGCAGGATCTCGCCGCGTTCCCGCGGTGGGGTCGCCGCCCACTCCTCCCGGACCGCGACGGCGGCGTCGAGGGCCGCCATGGCGTCCTCCGGGCGGCCGTCGGCGACCTCCGTCAACGCCTCGCCGGTCGCCGGGTCGGACACCGTGAACCGTCCCCCGCCGGTGGCGTCCCGCCACTCACCGCCCACCAGGACACCGGTCGGCACCGCTTCCAGGACGGCCTGCTGGTCGCTGCGGCTCACGCTCGCTCCCCTCGGTCGTGGACACCCGCGGCTGCCTCCGTGGCGATCGGGCTGGGCCGAACGGGCGTACGTCGGGTCGATTCTGCTCCTCGCGGCCCTCGTAGGCTGCGCGGCATGTCCGCGACCGGCGAGCTCGTCGTCCTGCTCGTCATGCTCGTCGGCG
>DASVBQ010000249.1:0-6038 GCA_036375795.1 Actinomycetes bacterium | reverse complement strand
CACCTGCGCTCGCCCTGGCCGTACGCCGGCGCGGCCCTCGCTGCAGCCATCTGGCTGCCCAACCTGCTCTGGCAGGCGGCCAACGACTGGCCGCAGCTCGAGCTCGCTGCCGACGTCCGCGAGGAGTACGGCACGGCGGGTGGTGCGCTCGAGCTCCTGGCGATGCAGCTGATCCTTCTCAACCCCCTCGGAGCCGTCCTCGCGGTGACCGGGCTGGTCGCGGTGCTCCGTCGTCCGGGTTGGGCGTTCGCCCGGCCGGGGGGGGTCGCGTACGTCGTGCTGCTCCCGGTCTTCCTGCTCACCGGGGGCAAGGGCTACTACCTGCTGCCCCTGCTCCCGCCACTGGCCGCCGCGGGTGCGGTGGTCCTCGAGCAGCGCTGGTCGACGTACCGGCTGAAGGTCTTCGCCATCGCCGTCGGTCTCACCGCCCTGTTCCCGGTGCCCGCGCTGCTGCCCGTCCTGCCGGCTGACACGCTGGACGCGACGTTCTACCCGGCGTTGAACGAGGACGGCATGGAGACGATCGGCTGGCCGCGCGTCGTCAGGACCGTGCGAGAAGCGATCGACGGGCTGCCCGCGGCGCAGCGTGCCTCCGCGGTCGTGGTCACCTCGAACTACGGCGAGGCGGGAGCGCTGCAGTGGTACGGCCTCGGGGTGCCGGTCCACAGCGGCCACAACGCGTACGCCGAGTGGGGACCGCCCGAGCGGGCCGGTCCCGTCGTCTGGGTCGGGTTCGGCGCACCGGACCCGGCGGCCCTGACCGGCTGCCGTCGCACCGCGACCCTGCGCACCGGCGTCGACAACGAGGAGGACGGGAACGGCGTGTGGGTCTGTGACGGTCCCGCCAGGTCCTGGTCGCACTCGTGGCGGCTGCTGCGCCACCTCTCCGCCTGATGGTGCGCTCCGGGCGCCGGCGGGACGTGCCCGCTCGACGAGTCCTCGCCGTTGGGCTGCTGCTCGTCGCGCTCGCGGCATGCACGGGGGACGGCCCGACCGACCGTGACGCCGCGACCCCGGCGGACACGTCGCCGACGACATCGACGAGCTCAGGCACGGCCACCGGCGCACCGCCTGCGTTGCGCGACGCTCGCCGGTGTCCCGCGGTCGAGGGGTTCACCTGTGCGACGCTCTCGGTCCCGCTCGACCATCGCGCCCCGGGTGGTCGCAGCCTCGACCTGCGGGCCGCGACCGCCGACGGCCCCGCTGACTCACACGGAACCTTGCTGTTCCTCACCGGTGGCCCCGGACAGCCGGGGGTGCCCAGCCTGGGCCGCATCACGCGGCGGCTGGCTCCGGTCCTCGAGCACTACCGGTTGGTGATGCTCGACCAGCGCGGAACCGGCAGCGGTGCGCTCCGCTGCCCCGCCCTGCAGAAGCAGCTGGGGACGTCCGACCTGTTCGTGCCGTCGCGGAGCGCGGTGCGGGGCTGTGCCGAGCGCATCGGTGCCGACCGCCGCTTCTTCGGCACGTCGGACACGGTCGCCGACCTCGACCTGCTGCGGCGGGCTCTCGGGGTGAGGCGCTGGGTGATCGACGGCGTCTCGTACGGCACATTCGTCGCTGCGCACTACGCCATCGCCCACCCCGACCACGTCGAGCGGCTCGTGCTGGACTCCGTGGTGCCGCACACAGGTGTCGACCCGTTCCTTCGCGTCCCGCTGCACGCGACCGGGCGGGTGCTGCGCGACGTCTGCCGTGAGAGCGGCTGTCCCGGCGACCCGGCCGCCGACCTGCACCGGGTCGTGACCGAGCGGTCGGACGGCTCCGACATCCTCAACGCCATCACGATCGCGGGGATCGTCGACCCCAGCTATCCGGGAATCCTCGAGGTGCTGCGGGACGCCGCACGGGGTGACCCTTCGGGCCTCGAGGCGCTCCTCGACGGCGTGCGCAGCGGCGTCCAGGTGCCGCCCGGCGAGCTCAGCCAGGGACTGCACGCCGCCGCGCTGTGCGCCGACGGTCCGTGGCCCTGGGCCCCGGACGCTTCCGCGACCGAACGCGCGGCGGCGGTACGCCGCGCCGCCCGGCGTATCGCCGGGAGCGAGGTGTACCCCTTCGACCTGCCCACCGCCACCGGAAACGGCATCCTGCGCACCTGCCAGTGGTGGCCGGCGCCGTCGGGCACGCCGCTGCCCAGGCCGTCGGAGCTGCCCGCCGTGCCGACCCTGCTGCTGGGCGGCGGCCACGACCTGTCGACGCCGATCGAGTGGTTGCGGCAGCAGGAGGCGATGACGCCCGACGCCACCGTGCTGGTCGTCCATGCTGCGGGGCACTCGCTGCAGTCACGCAGCGACTCCCCCCGGGTGATCGAGGCCGTGCTGGCGTTCCTCACCGCGGCGTAGCAGGCGGGTGAGCGGGCGTGCCGTGCCGGCCTACGCGGCCTGCGGGTCCGGCTGGTGGATGCCGAACGTGTTGCCCTCGGTGTCGAGGTAGTAGCCCTGCCAGGCCATCCCGGTGAGCGCCATCTTCGGCAGGGCGACCTGCCCTCCGGCCTCCAGGATGCGGCGCTCCACCTCGTCGTAGTCGTCGACACCCATCGTGCACACGAAGGCGTTCGTGCCCTGACCCGGGGCCGGTGCCGGGACAGGCCGCTGCAGGAGGCCGCCGTTGATGCCCGGCACGTCCTCCGGGCCGGTGACGATCCCCCAGTAGGTGGTGCCGGCGACGGCCCCCCAGTCCTGGAAGGACCAGCCGAAGGCGGCGGTGTAGAACGCTTTCGCGCGCTCCACGTCGTCGGCCTGGATCTCGAAGTGCACCACGCGGGACATGGAGGTCTCCTCGGTTCGGGTACGGACTGCCACTCTGCCACCCGGGGTGGACCGAAGGTCCGGCAGAACGCCGACACACCTACACGAAGACCGCGAGCGCCTTGGTCGACGCGCCACGGTCCTCGACAAGAGCGAGGAACCGGCCGTCCGGTCCGAACACCGCGACCGGCCCGGGGGTGCCGGCGGCCGGCAACGGGCCGCCGTGCGAGACCACCGTGGCGGCGTCCGTGTCGACGTCCCGGCCGGGGAAGGCCGCGCGCGCCGCATCCGCGATCGGCAGCAGCACGAACCGCTCGGCCAGCTCGTCGAGCGTGTGCGCGACGGACAGGTCGTACGGCCCGACCCGGGTCCGCCGCAACGCGGTCAGGTGCCCGCCGACCCCGAGAGCGGCGCCGAGGTCACGGGCCAGAGCCCGGACGTAGGTCCCGCTGGAGCAGACGACGCGAACGTCGAGGTCCACCACGCCTGGCGTGCGCCAGGTGGCCAGCACGGTGAGCTCGGACACCGTGACCCGGCGTGGCGGCAGATCGACCTGCTCCCCCTCGCGCACCCGCTTGTACGCACGGCGCCCGTCGATCTTCACGGCGCTGACCGCGGACGGCACCTGCTCGATGTCCCCGGTGAGCCGCGCGACGCCGGCGGCGACCGCCTCGTCGGTCACGTCGTCCGCGGGTGTCGTCGTGACGACCTCGCCCTCGGCGTCGTCGGTCACCGTGGCCGTCCCGAGCCGGATCGTGGCGTCGTAGGCCTTCTCCGTCAGGGTGAGGTGACCGAGCAGCCGGGTGGCGCGGTTCACGCCGACCACCAGCACCCCGGTGGCCATCGGGTCCAGCGTCCCCGCGTGCCCGACCTTGCGGGTGCCGGCCAGACGCCGGACCCGCGCGACGACGTCGTGCGAGGTCAGGCCGGCCGGCTTGTCGACGACGACGAGTCCGTCACCCGTTGGCGACATCGGCCTCGGCGTCGGAGTGGCTGTCGGCCTCCTCGCCGTCCGGACGCGGGGTGCGGTAGGGGTCGGAGTCCCCGGCGTAGGTGGCGCCGGCCGCCGACCGGTGCACCTCGGCATCAGCCGCGGCGACCTTGGCCAGCAGGTCCTCGATGTGCGCGGCGTTCTCCGGGACCGCATCCGCGACGAAGGTCAGCGACGGCGTGTGGCGGACGCCGGTCTGCCGGCCGACCTCGGACCGCAGGATGCCGCGGGCGCTCTCGAGGGCCGCCGCCGTGTCGGTCTTCTGCGTCTCGTCGCCGAAGACCGTGTAGAAGACGGTGGCCTGCTGCAGGTCGTTGGTCACCCGCGCGTCGGTGATCGTGATGAACCCGAGTCGGGGGTCCTTGACCCGCGTCTCCAGCATCTCGGCCACGACCACCTTGATGCGGTCTGCCAGCTTGCGCGCTCGCGCAGCGTCCACCACGTTACTCGTCCTCCTGACTCGTGAACCGTTGCCGGACCGACAACAGCTCCATCTCGGGCCGGGCTGCGACGAACCGCTCGCATGCGTCGAGCACCTCGACGCAGTGCGCCCGGTCGGCCGCGACCACCGCGACACCGACGAGAGCGCGGCGGTGCAGGTCGAGGTGACCTGCCTCCGCCGCGCTCACGTCGTACCTCCTGCGCAGCTCGGCGACCAGCGGGCGGACGAGCGAGCGCTTCTGTTTCAGGGACCGGACGTCGCCGAGCAGCAGGTCCAGGGACATGCTGCCAATGAACACCTCAGCTCATCCGCTCCGGTTGAGGCTCTTCCGTCAGGCGCGGGCCTTCTCCCGCATCTCGAAGGTCTCGATCACGTCGTCGACCTTGATGTCGTTGAACGACCCCAGGCCGATACCGCACTCGTAGCCCTCGCGAACCTCGGTCGCGTCGTCCTTGAACCGCTTGAGCGACTCGACGGTGAGGTTGTCGGCCACCACGGCACCGTCGCGGATGAGCCGCGCCTTGGCGTTGCGGCGGATCTCGCCGCTGCGCACCAGGGCACCCGCGATGTTGCCGAACTTGCTGGACCGGAACACCTCGCGGATCTCGGCGGTGCCGAGCTGCGCCTCCTCGTACTCAGGCTTGAGCATGCCCTTGAGCGCGGCCTCGACCTCGTCGATCGCCTGGTAGATGACCGAGTAGTAACGGACGTCCACGCCCTCGCGGTCGATCAGCTCGCCGACCCGCTCAGCGGGCCGGACGTTGAAGCCGATGATGACCGCGTCCGAGGCGACGGCCAGGTTGACGTCGTTCTGCGTGATGGCACCGACACCCCGGTCGATGACGCGCAGCGCGACCTCCTCGCCCACCTCGATGTTGAGCAGCGCGTCCTCGAGCGCCTCGACGGAGCCCGAGCCGTCACCCTTGAGGATGAGGTTGAGCGTGTCGACCTTGCTCTGCTCCAGCCAGTCCTCGAGCGAGACCCGCTTGCGAGCCTTGGCCAGGGCCGCATTGCGCTCCATCGCCTGACGCTTCTCGGCGATCTGTCGGGCGATACGGTCCTCGTCGGCGACGAGGAACTTGTCACCGGCACCCGGCACCGACGTGAAGCCGAGGACCTGGACGGGACGGGACGGCAGCGCCACGTCGAGGTGCTCGCCGTGCTCGTCGAGCATGGCTCGCACGCGGCCGTACGCGTCGCCGGCGACGATCGAGTCGCCGACGGCCAGCGTGCCGCGCTGCACCAGGACGGTGGCCACCGGGCCGCGACCGCGGTCGAGGTGAGCCTCGATCGCGACACCGCGAGCTGGGGCGTCGGCCACCGCACGCAGGTCCAGTGCGGCGTCCGCGGTCAGCAGGATCGACTCGAGCAGCTGCTCGATGTTGGTTCCCTGCTTGGCCGACACGTCGACGAAGATCGTCTCGCCGCCGTACTCCTCGGCCACGAGGTTGTACTCGGTCAGCTGCTGGCGGATCTTCGCCGGGTTGGCTCCCTCTGTGTCGATCTTGTTGACCGCCACGACGATCGGGACGTCCGCCGCCTGGGCGTGGTTGAGCGCCTCGATCGTCTGGGGCATCACGCCGTCGTCGGCCGCCACCACCAGCACCGCGATGTCGGTGACCTTCGCACCACGGGCACGCATGGCGGTGAACGCCTCGTGACCCGGGGTGTCGATGAAGGTGATCGCCCGGTCCTGGCCCTCGTGGGTGGTGTGGACCTGGTAGGCACCGATCGACTGGGTGATGCCGCCGGCCTCGCCCGAGAGGACGTCGGTCTTGCGGATCGCGTCCAGCAGGCGGGTCTTTCCGTGGTCGACGTGACCCATGACGGTGACGACCGGCGGACGCGAGACCAGCTG
>DASVBQ010000318.1:0-5940 GCA_036375795.1 Actinomycetes bacterium | reverse complement strand
CAGAAGGAGGTCGTCGAGACGCTCTTCCGGGGCTACTCCGCGACCTCCGACCTCGGCCAGGCGCTGCTCGACCAGGAGACCGGCTTCCGGGGCTTCGCGCTGACCGGGGACGAGGAGTTCCTGACCCCGTACGTCGACGGCCTGCGCCGGGAGGAGCGAGCGCAGCGTCGGCTGCTCCGCGCCGAGCGGGAGTTCCCATCGCTGCGGGAGCCTCGGCGTGCTGTGGAGGAGGCGACGCAACGGTGGCGTGCCGAGGCGGTCGAGCCCGGCATCGCTGCGGTCCGGTCCGGCCAGACCCTGGACGACGGCGACATCATGGCGAGCAAGCGACGATTCGACGACGTCCGGGCCGCGATCCGCGACTACCGGGCCGAGGTCCTGTCGCTGCGCCGGGACAGCGTGGACGAGCTCAGCCGCGACGTCACCTGGCTCTTCGTCGTCCTCACGGCCGGGCTGGCCCTGCTGCTCGGGTCCGCGGCCCTGGCCTGGGTGGCGTTGCGGCGATGGGTGACCCGGCCGCTCGAGCAGCTCGGCGCCGAGGTGGACCGGGTCGAGGCGGGTGACCTGTCCCGACGGGTTGCGATCGAGGAGGCCCCGCAGGAGATCAAGATGCTCGCCGAGCAGATCGAGGGGATGCGAGTGCGGATCCTGCACGAGTTCGCCCTCGCCGAGGCTTCGCGCAACGAGGCCCTGGAGGCTCGCGCGATCGTCGAGGAGCAGGCGGAGGACCTCCGACGGTCCAATGCCGAGCTCGAGCAGTTCGCGTACGTCGCCTCGCACGACCTGCAGGAGCCGCTTCGCAAGGTCGCGAGCTTCTGCCAGCTCATCGAACGGCGCTACAAGGGGCAGCTGGACGAGCGCGGCGAGCAGTACATCGAGTTCGCTGTCGACGGCGCCAAGCGGATGCAGCAGCTGATCAACGACCTGCTCGCCTTCTCCCGGGTCGGGCGGGCAAGTGGCTTCTCGCCGGTGGACCTCGAAGAGGTGATGGGCCAGGCCGTGCGCCAGCTGTCGGCCGCGATCGAGGAGACGGGGGCCGAGGTCACCCACGACCCGCTCCCGCAGGTGCAGGGTGACGCGAGCCTGCTGGTGCAGCTGCTCCAGAACCTCATCGGCAACGGACTGAAGTTCCGCGGCGAGGCGCGCCCGCGGATCCATGTCGGCGCCCGCCGGTCACCCGGCGACGAGGAGCTCTGGGAGTTCTCCTGCACCGACAACGGCATCGGCATCGACCCGCAGTACGAGGACAAGATCTTCGTGATCTTCCAGCGGCTGCACGGCCGCGACTCGTACGGCGGCACGGGGATCGGCCTCGCGATGTGCAAGAAGATCGTGGAGCACCACGGGGGACGGCTCTGGCTGGACAGCGGGCCGGACGGCGCGGCAGGCTCTCCGGGCTCCACCTTCCGGTGGACGCTGCCGGTCGACGCCACGCACCTCGAGCGCACCACCGCTCACCAACGGACCGACGACAACGACAGAGGGAAGGCAGATGACGCAGCAGCCGGAGCGGCAGGTCGAGATCTTGCTCGTGGAGGACGATCCGGGTGACGTCCTGATGACGCGCGAGGCCTTCCAGGACTACAAGCTGCGCAACCAGCTGCACGTCGTGAACGACGGAGCGGAGGCCATGGCCTTCCTGCGTCAGGAGGGCGAGTACGCCGACAAGCCGCGGCCGGACCTGGTGCTGCTCGACCTCAATCTGCCTCGGATGGACGGGCGGCAGGTGCTGGAGGCGATCAAGTCCGACGCGGAGCTCGCGAGCATTCCGGTAGTCGTGCTGACGACGTCGGAGGCGGAGGAGGACGTGGTGGGCAGCTACTCACTGCACGCGAATGCCTACGTCACCAAGCCGGTGGACTTCGAGCGCTTCATCGAGGTCGTCCGGCACATCGACGACTTCTTCGTCACCGTCGTGCGGTTGCCGCGCCGGTAGGCGCCGAGGGGACCGGTTCCGACGCGAGGTGGTCAGTCCTCGCGGTCGCCGACGGTCCACTTCTCGAGGCGGTCCATCCCGAGGAGCACCGCGAGCAGGCCGAACGGCACGAGCAGGGCTACGAACATCATCGTTGATCACCTTCCGCCGCTTCTTGTGTCCGAGGAATGCGCGGCGAAACCTCTCGACACCGAGTATCGGCGCCCGGAAGGCCGGTCTTGATCGCGCCACGCGGCGGAGGTGACGGGGCTCACCCGGATTGCCCCGGATCTGACACGATCGGGCGCATGGCAAGCCAGCCCAGCATCTCCTACTCGATCACCGTCCGCCTCGAGGTGCCTGCACGGGGTAACGCCGTCAGCCAGCTCACGCACGCCGTGGAGGAAGCCGGCGGCGTGGTCACCGCCCTGGACGTCACCGCGTCCGGCCACGAGGGCCTGCGCATCGACGTGACCTGCGCGGCCACCGACACCTCGCACGCGCAGCAGCTCACGCAGGCGCTGGCGAAGGTCGAGGGTGTCGTCATCGGCAAGGTGTCCGACCGGACCTTCCTGGTCCACCTCGGCGGCAAGATCGAGATCCAGCCGAAAGTTCCCATCCGCAACCGCGATGACCTGTCGATGATCTACACCCCGGGTGTCGCCCGGGTCTGCCTCGCGCTGGCCGAGAACCCGGACGACGCCCGCCGGCTCACCATCAAGCGCAACACGGTGGCGGTGGTGACCGACGGGTCCGCGGTGCTGGGCCTCGGCAACCTCGGCGCGGTGCCCGCCCTGCCCGTCATGGAGGGCAAGGCCGCGCTGTTCAAGCGGTTCGGCGGCATCGACGCCTTCCCGATCTGCCTCGACACCCAGGACGTGGACGAGATCGTGCGCACGGTCGAGCTGATCGCCCCGGTGTTCGCCGGCATCAACCTGGAGGACATCTCCGCCCCGCGCTGCTTCGAGGTGGAGCGGCGGCTGCGCGAGAAGCTCGACATCCCGGTCTTCCACGACGACCAGCACGGCACGGCGATCGTCGTGCTGGCCGCCCTGCTCAACGCACTGAAGGTGGTCGGGAAGACGCTGCCGGACGTCCGGATCGTGATGTCCGGCGCCGGCGCGGCAGGCATGGCCATCCTCGCCGTGCTGCTCGAGGCGGGAGCGCGCGACGTCGTGGTCTCCGACAAGGACGGGGTCATCCATCTCGGTCGAGAAGGCCTGACGCCGGATCTGGTGTCGGTGGCCGAGCGGACCAACCGCAGCGGGCTCTCGGGTGACCTGCGGTCCGTCCTGGCCGGGGCCGACGTGTTCATCGGGGTCTCCGCGCCCAACCTGCTCGGCGGCGACGACATCGCGACGATGGCCGAGGGGAGCATCGTCTTCGCGATGGCGAACCCGGTGCCCGAGGTCGACCCGCTCGCCGCCGCGGAGCACGCCAGCGTCGTGGCGACCGGTCGCAGCGACTTCCCCAACCAGATCAACAACGTGCTGGCCTTCCCCGGCGTGTTCCGGGGTCTGCTCGACGCCCACAGCCACTCGATCACGATCGAGATGCTGATCGCCGCTGCCCGTGCGCTCGCCGCCGTGGTCTCGGAGGACGAGCTGAACGCGAGCTACATCATCCCGAGCGTCTTCCATCCCGATGTGTCGCACACCGTCGCGGCCGCCGTCAGCGCGGCCGTCCGCGCCTCCGGGTCGTCGGTCCTTCCCGAGGACCAGCACGCTTCCGGGTGACGACGTCGGTGCCGACCACCTCCACCCAGCGCCTGAGCTGGGCAGCCTTCGTCGTCGCGATCGCGGGGAACCTGGCGATGCTCTACTGGCCACGCCCCGTGGACACCGGCGGCGTGCCGCACCTGGACAAGGTGGCTCACCTGGCGGCGTTCGCCGCGGTGGCGTGGACCGGGCTGCGGGCCGGCCTCCCGGCCGGCTGGCTGCTGCCGGTGCTCGCCGTGCACGCCGTGACCAGTGAGCTCGCGCAGGCCTGGCTCCTGCCCGACCGCAGCGGCGACCCGCGCGACGTGGTCGCCGACCTGCTCGGCGTCCTCGCCGGGACCGTGCTGTGGCGGGCATCATGGCCATATGGACGCGCCGCACCGTCCGCACGTGGACGCTGACCTGACCGGCCGGCTGCTCGTCGCCACCCCTGAGCTCGGCGAGGGCACCTTCGAGCGCAGCGTGGTGCTGCTGCTGGACCACGACGAGGACGGCGCCCTGGGCGTCGTCATCAACCGGCCGACCCCGGTGGACGTGGCCGAGGTGCTCCCGACCTGGCAGCCGCTGGCGACCGAGCCCGGAGTCCTGTTCCAGGGCGGCCCGGTCGCGCTGGACTCCGCGCTGGGGCTGGCCGTGGTACCGGGCACGGGCGAGGACGAACCGCTCGGCTGGCGCCGGGTCGTCGGCCGGCTCGGCCTGGTCGACCTGGACACGCCGCCCGAAGTGCTCGCGGCCGAGGTGACGCGGCTGCGGATCTTCGCGGGCTACGCCGGCTGGGGGGCCGGCCAGCTCGAGGACGAGCTCGCGCAGGGCGCGTGGTACGTCGTCCAGGCGGAGCCGGGCGGCGAGTTCGACGACGCCTTCTCCGCGGCGCCGGACCAGCTCTGGCGGGCGGTGCTGCGCCGCCAGGGCGGTGACCTCGCCATGGTCTCGACCTACATCGACGACCCGTCGCTGAACTAGACGACGGCGAGCCGAAGGCGCGGCATCGGGCGCCTAGACTCGGGCGCATGACGCAGCCAGGCATCGACCAGCCGGGTCTCGACCAGCCGGGCGTCGGCGGCGGCACGCAGACCGTCCTCGAGCGCGAGGCCGAGACGACACCACGCACCTCGCACGGCGACGGCGACCACGAGCGGTTCGCCCACTACGTGCGCAAGGAGAAGATCCTCGAGTCGGCGCTGTCCGGGGAGCCGGTCATCGCCCTGTGCGGCAAGGTGTGGGTGCCCGGGCGCGACCCGCAGCGCTTCCCCGTGTGCCCGGCCTGCCAGGAGATCTACGGGATGATCCCGTCGGGCGGCGGGGACGACGACAAAGGCTGACCGGTCACAGGACCTTGTGGCCGTACATCTCTCCCAGCGGGTCCGCCAGCAGCTCGAGCCGTGCGCCGTCCGGGTCACGGAAGTAGATCGAGACCTTGCTCTCGAGCAGGTACTCCACGCCGGCGGCCTCGAGCTTCCCGCGCAGGTGCTCCCAGCGCTCGGGCTCGACCGAGATGGCTACGTGGTGCAGCCCACCGAGGACCTCGGCGTAGGGGCCCAGGTCGAGCCCCGGGAAGTCGAAGAACGCCAGCAGGTTCCCGTGGCCGATGTCGAAGAAGAAGTGATTGGAGCCGCGGTAGTCGCGGTTCTCGAAGATCTCGGTGAGCGGGAACTCCAGGACCTCCTGGTAGAACCGCACGGTGCGCTCCACGTCGGAGCTCAGCAAGGCGAAGTGGTGCAGGCCTCGGGCCGACGAAGCGGGTCGCTCGTCCGCAGGACGCAGGTACGTCCGGCGGATGCGGTCGCGCTCGCGCTCGATGGCGTCGAGGTCCGGGGCGGAGGCGGTTCGGTCGCTCATGACCGGACCTGACCACCGCCCCGAGCCGCTGTCAAGAGGGCCCTCAGGGGAGGACCGTGACGTCCACCGGCTGTGGCGCGGTGTTCGCGAAACCGCCCCGGTTCCACGGCTGGACGCTGGGCTGGGTGCGCCCGGTGGCGTCGGTGGCGCGTGCGGAGACGACGTACGTCCCGGGATCTGCTACCGACCAGGGGAGCGACCAGCGGCACCACGCCCAGCGGTCGACCTGCGGGTCGAGGTCCGCCTCGGTCCAGGTGTGCCCGCCGTCGACGGTCACCTGCACCGACGTGACCTCGCCCCACCCGGACCAGGCCCTGCCCTCGAGCAGGTGGTCGCCCGGGCGCAGGACCCGCCGGCGGGACAGGAAGTCCGGGAAGCCCGGCGGGACGACCAGTGCACGTGGCCAGATCCGGGTCACCGCCTCGCCCTCGTCGTCGAGGTCCTGCCGGAACCGGTAGGCGCGCATCT